>JAJCXL010000261.1 GCA_029263435.1 Acidobacteriota bacterium
TCATCATCACCAACGGCGCGAGAGAAGGAGCGTTCGTGACCGGCCTCGCCATCGGCGAGACTCCCAAGGACGTGCTGATCGGAAATTTTCACGATCTAGCCGGGATCTCGAGCTTTCGGGTCGGCTTCGTCGCCGCGCCGCCGGAACAAGCCAAGAAGATTCGAGCGATGAAGCAGGCTTTGTCGATTTGTACCGCCGCACCGTCCCAACGCGCCGTCATCCTTGCGCTCGGCGTGGAGGAGGGATCGTGACCGCCGACGAGAAGCGCTTCTCGCTGGTGGAGCTCTCCGCGACGCTCGCGGACGTGATCTCGCTCGGGCGAGGAGACCCGGATCTCGACACGCCGCCTCGGATCATCGAAGAGGCCATGAAGCGGATGGCCAACCCGCCGGACGCGCTCGAGGTCAGAGGGCTGCCCGAGCTTCGGGAAGCTATAGCAACGCGCTATCGCGAAGAGAAGGGGCTCACTTTCGATCCCGAGACGGAGATCCTCGTCACGAATGGCGCGCAAGAAGGGCTGTTCTTGAGCGTGCTCGCGTTGTTGAACCCGGGCGACAAGATCCTCGTGCCCGATCCGCGCTACGGCTCCTACGACCAGGCGGTCGCGACGGCGGGAGGAGAGATGGTCGCTCTGCCTACCGGCGACGACTACGACTTCGGCTTGCGGCCGGAGACCGTGGCCGCGGCCGATGGCGGGAAAGTGTTGCTGCTCGTCAATCCTTCCAACCCCACGGGAGCGTTGACGACTCAAGACAATGTACGCGCGATCGCAAAGATCGCCCGGGAGAAGGATCTCATCGTCATCTCGGACGAAGTCTACGAGAAGCTCACGTTCGACGAAGCGGTGTTATCGGTCGCGGCATGCGATCAGATGCGAGAGCGCACCGTCACGCTGTCGAGCTTGTCGAAGACCTATGCCATGACCGGTTTTCGGATCGGCTATTTGATCGGGCCTCCGCCATTCGTCGATGCGGCCTTACGGCTCAAGGCGAACGTGTCCGGTCCTACTGCACTGTTCTCACAATACGCCGGGCTCGAGGCGCTCCGAGGACCCCAGGACTCCGTGGACGCCTACCGCGAGATCTATGCCGGTCGCTTGAAAGTCATGGCCGATGGGCTCGACCGACTCGGCATCCCTTACGGCAAGCCCGGAGGCGGGTTCTTCATGTGGGCGGACGTGTCTCGCTTCGGCGTCACCGCGGAAACGTTCTGCCGTCGGCTCCTCTTGGACCATCGGGTGCTGATGTTTCCCGGGACCGCGTTCGGCGCGAAGTGGGGCGGTTATGTCCGAATCTCACTCCTCCAACCCGAGGCCAAGATCCGCGAGGCCGTGGACCGCATCGCCGCCTACGTGTCGACCCTGGGCGCGGAAGAGGAAAGCTGACTGCGCCGAAAAAAGGACCAGGTCCCAATAACCTTCATGTTAAACCCCACAAATAAAGGGCTTACTCAATCAATTAAATGGACCAGGTCCTATTTTTTGGCACTTTGTTCAGCTGCGGGACGGTTCGGGCGAAGTTGAAGTTGACCCGCGATCAACTGCGGGGTTAACTTCACCCGCATGAGCGTCTCACTTCTTCTTCTCTCCGTCTTATTGGCCCCTGCGGATGCGTCGCAGCACGTCGACGCCATCTTCGCATCGTGGAGCGGGCTCGACAGCCCCGGCTGCGCGGTCGGTGTCGCGAAGGATGGACTCACCGTTCTCTCCCGCGCCTACGGGATGGCCGATCTCGAGCACGACATCGCCAACACCCCGGGGACGATCTTCGAAGCCGGCTCGGTGTCGAAGCAGTTCACCGCCGCGGCCGTGGTTCTACTCGAGCTCGACGGCAAGCTCTCCGTCGACGACGACGTCCGCGAGTACGTTCCGGAAGTGCCGGACTACGGAAAGACGATCACGCTTCGCCACATGATGAACCATACGAGTGGGCTCCGTGACTGGGGCTCGGTCGCCGGGATCTCCGGATGGGGACGACAGAGCCGCACGCACTCGCACGCCCATGTGCTCGACATCGTGAGCCGTCAGAGTGCGCTCAACTTCGAGCCGGGACACGAGTACTCCTACAGCAATACCGGCTACAACCTTCTCGCCATCGTCGTCAGCCGGGTCAGCGGCATGTCTTTCGCCGAGTTCTCCAAGAAACGGATCTTCGAGCCGCTAGGATTGGAACACACCCAATGGCGCGACGACTACACCCGCATCGTCAAAGGACGCAGTAGCGCCTACTCGGTCAAAGACGACAGCGTCGGCATCCAGCGACCCATCGAGGACGTGCACGGAAACGGTGGCTTGCTCACGACGGTCGGGGATCTCCTCATCTGGAACCGAGCGCTCGCGGATGGTCGGCTCGGAGGCCCGGACTTCGTCAAGAAGATGCATCGACAAGGGATCTTGAACGACGGCACCGAGATCTCCTACGCCGCCGGGCTCCAGATAAGAGACTTCGCGGGCGTGCCTTCCATCACTCATACGGGCTCGACCTCCGGCTATCGCGCCTTTCTCGGCCGCTACCCCGAGCACGATCTGTCCATCGCGATGCTTTGTAACGCTTCGAACGTGGCGACGAGCGGAACGGGAGGCAAGAACGCGCGCGCCTATCTAGGCGATGCGGCGCGGACCCCGGACGCACCCGTAGAGGTCGACGTCTCCACCGAGGTGTTGAAAGCCAAGACCGGCCTCTATCGACACAAGGGAACCGGTTTGCCGCTGCGGCTCGA
>JAJCXL010000262.1 GCA_029263435.1 Acidobacteriota bacterium
TTCTTCGACTAGTCACCACGTAAGGCCTCGATCGGCCGGATCGAGAGCGCTCGGCGGGACGGGACGACACTCGCGAGGACGGTGACGATTGCCACCGCTCCGAGGCTGGCCGCGACCACGCCCGGGTCGAACAGCTCGACGCCGTGGACAAGGCTCGCGAGGACGCGGACGGCTCCAACGACACCGAGCAAACCCAGCCCGAGTCCGAGCGCCACCATCGCCAAGCCATCTCGAAGAACCGACCTCAAGATTCCGTGCGGACTCGCTCCCAGAGCCATCCGAAGCGCGAGCTCGCCGGTCCGAAGCCCCACCAAGGTTGCCAGCACTCCGTAGAGGCCCAGCGCCGCCAGGCCGAGCGCGGAGAGCGCAAACGCTGCAGCAAGGATGCTGTTCGCACGTTCCGTACCGACAGCCTCTCGACGGACGGCTTCGAGGGTCGTCGCGCCGAACACGGGTTGCTGCGGGTCGAGGCGCGCGACGCTCGCGCGGATGGCCGACACTAGAGTCTCTTCCGGGCCGCGCCCGCGCAGCACGAGGTGCGCGGGAGGCACCACACCTCCCATCCAGAGGGACGGCTGCTCGAGGGGGACATATAGCTCGACGTACTGCCTCCGAGCCAACTGGTAGTTCAAGACGTGACGCACCACGCCGACGATGGTGACGCCTTCACTCTCATCGAAGAACACTCGCTTGCCGAGCGCTGACTCTCCCGGAAAGAGTCGTTCGGCAAACATTTCTCCCACGACCGCGACCCGGAGGGACTCTGGACGTTCCGTCTCGTCGAAGACGCGGCCCGACACAAGCGGGATACCAAGAGTACGGAAGTAGTCGCGGCTCACCGCCTGAACCGACGCGAGTCGGATGCTCTCATCGGAGGGCACCACACCCTCCCTATACACGCCGACTTCATGCCCCGGATCGACGAGCGGGAGCCCGGTGCTCACGGCGGCCATGTCGACGTCAGGAAGCGTTTCGACCGTGCGCAGTAACTCTCGATAGAAGCGAATCGATTCCTCGGCGCTCGAATATCGAGATGCCGGCAGAGCGATCCGAGCCGCGACCCGCCCCACCGGATCGAACCCCATATCCGTGGTCGATACGAACAAGAAGGTCTTGACCAGCAGCCCCGAGCTCACGAGGAGGACGACGGCCAGTGCGACTTGCGCTACCACCAACGCGCCGCGAAGCCGCGTCGGCTTGCTGGATGTCGAAAGCCGCGAGCGCAAAGACGCGCGAACCTGTCGGAGGGGCGCGAGCCCAAACGCAAGCCCGGCGCAGGCCGAGACCGCCAATCCGAACAAGAAAGCGGAGCCGCCCGTCGCAAGGCCCGTCAGCCGGGGCGTGTTATCCGGTAACAACGTCTGCAGAAGATCGGTGCCCCAACCAGCGAGGATGAGTCCGAGGGCGCCACCCGCTAGCGAGAGGATCAGACTCTCCGTCATCAACTGACGCATCAAGCGAGCCATGCCCGCTCCAAGAGCCGCTCGAGTGGCTATCTCGCGTGAGCGCCCGGACGCACGAGAAAGCACCAGGCCCGCGACGTTCACGCATGCGATGACGAGCAGTAGTCCCACGCTCCCCATCAAAGCGAAGAGCGACGGAGCCGAGCGTCGAACCGCACGCTCATGGAGAGAAGTCACCTGAATCCCGTCCCGGTGGTCGAACTCCGTTGCGAGCTCAGACGCGATCCGGCGCATGTCGTCTTGGGCCTGGCCGATCGTCACTCCCGGCCGCAGTCGCGCCGTAGCCCAAAGTCCGGGATGTCTTCCTCGATCCTCCCAAGGCAGATCCTCACGAAACGTCCCTATCGGGAGCCAGAGTTCGACCGTCGTGGTCAGAAACTCGAACTCCGGCGGCATCACACCTCGCACGACGAAGCTGCGGTTGTCGAGGATCATCGTCTTGCCCAGGACATCGACGCTCCCGCCAAAGTCCTGCTGCCAGCAGGCGTAAGAAAGAACGACCGCGAGCGCGTCGTCCTCTTCGAAGGCGGCGCCTAGGAGGGGATCCACGTCGAGCGTCGCAAAGAAGTCACCGCTGACCATCCCGACCCGAACGGGCTGAGGCTCCGGCGTTCCGGTCCAGTTGAGGTTGTCCGCGCGAAACGCCGACACGGACTGAAACGAGCGCTGGCGCTGGCGCCAATCGAAGAAGTTCGGGATCGAGATCGAGTAGGTATCGTTCCCATCGACGCTCGTTTCGTTCAAGAAAACGAGCTCCTCCGGGGTGCCATACGGAAGCGGCCGGAGAACGACTTGATGGAGAATCGTGAACATCGAGGTGGACGCGCCGATACCGAGAGCGAGCGTGAACAGCGCCACCGCGGTGAAGCCCGGCTTCCGGGCCAAAAGTCGTAGCGCAAAGCGGAGTTCTTGAGCCCAGCCGTTCATGAGGCATGGGCATTGCACACCGGATGCCATCGCCGTGCGTGTCGACATGACGGCAATCAAAGAGGATACGGCGCGATCACTGCCGGCGGGCACGTCGAAGTGTCCGTGAGCGAAAAGCTCATGCCCTCAATCGAACAGTGCCACTTCTGCGGGGTCAGAAAGGTGGCCTCCTGAAAAAAAGGAGACTAGATCGGGACCTGGTCCATTTTCGACAAACGGCGAGGAGAGCCAAAAAGCTGCCAACAAACGGGTTAGCGACTTCGAGCTCGGGGAACAAAAGGACCTGGTCCATTTTTAGGCAGGTTGCTCGTCGGACGTCGCCATCTGCGTTGCCGCGCAAGCACACCCATCACGTCCTTCGAATTGTCCGCTGACATGGCGATTGCACGCCGGCAGGGCTTAGAATGCGCATCACTATTCCAAAGGAGAGGCATCGTCCCATGAGCATCGAGCGTCACGAAGTCGGCCCCCGCATGACCCAAGTGATCGTCCACAACGACACCGTCTATCTCGCCGGTCAAGTCGACAGTGCAAAGTCGGGCACCGCAGCGGAGCAGACCAAGAACATTCTCGCCCGCATCGACACCCTGCTCGCGACTGCCGGCACGGACAAGTCGAAGATCCTGAGCGCGTCGATTTGGCTCTCCGACATGCGCTTTTTCGCGGAGATGAACGAAGTGTGGGATGCGTGGGTCACGCCCGATCACACCCCGACGAGAGCGTGCGTCGAGGCGAAGCTCGCGATCCCGGAATTCCTGGTCGAGATCCGAGTTACCGCGGCGCGCTAGAAAACCGCGACGGCGCTTCGCTACTTACGTAGCGCGCGGCCCGGGCGGGTGCCGGTCATCTCGCCATCGAGAAGAACCGCGACGCCGTTGACGAACACGTGGCGCGCGCCGGTGGCGTAGTGGTGCGGGTCGCCAAACCGGGCGGTGTCATTGACCGCATCCAAGTCGAGCACCGCGATGTCCGCGAAGGCACCTTTTTCGATGACCCCGCGATCCGTGATGCCCATCCGGTCCGCGGGAAGGCTCGTCATCTTGCGGATCGCTTCGGCCACGGAGACGATGCCGAGATCCCGCGCGTAATGTCCGAGCACGCGCGCAAAAGTCCCGTAGTTCCTCGGATGAGGGACGCCCTCTCCCGGCGCGTAGATACCGCCGTCCGACGCCACCATGGTGTGCGGGTGCTGCATGATGCGCTTCACGTCTTCTTCGGCCATCGCGTGAAAGATGCCGCTGAAGCCGCCTTTTTCCTGGAGCTCGAGCGCTAGCAACGACGCTTCCTCGAGAGTACCGGGCCGATTCTGGTCGCTCAGGATGTCGGCGAGACTCTTGCCATTGAGAGACGGGTCCCACTCGCAGGACGAGACCACGACGTTCTTGGCATCGCCGCCGCCGCGATCCTCTTCGAGATTCTTCAACACCGCCTGGCGAATGCGTTCGCGCTGTACCGGGTCACGCAGCCGTGCGGCTCGGTCGTCGGCCTCTCCTTCGAGGCTCCACGATGGAAACAAGATCGACAACGACGTGCTCGACGCGGTGTAGGGGTATTGATCGATCGTGACATCGACCCCTCGCTCGCGGGCTCGATCGACCATGGCGAGGGTCTCGGTGCTTCGGCCCCACATCGGAGCGCCCACGACTTTGTGGTGAGTTATCTGAGTGGGAAGGCCGCCTTCTTCGCCAATGCGGATGGTCTCGTCCACGCTTTCGAGAAGCTGGAGCCCCTCTTCGCGCATGTGACTGACGTAGTAGCCGTCATAGCGCGCCGCGACCCGCGCGAGCGCCACCACCTCTTCGGTCTTCGCGTAGGCGCCGGGGACGTATTTGAGTCCGCTCGACAGCCCAAAGGCGCCGTCTTTCATCGCCTGGTCCACCATCGTTCGCATCCGGTCGAGCTCGGCGGCTGAGGGGTCGCGATCCTCGTTTCCTATCACGCTCCGGCGAATCGTTCCATGTCCCACGGTCAACGCGAAGTTGATGGTCGAGGGCTCGAGGTCGAGTCGTGCGAGAAACTCCGCGATCGGAAACGGCGAGCCGCCGTCCGGACCGCCCACCGCGAGGGTCACGCCTTGGCGAATGTAGTTCTCTGCAAGCGGGTGTCGAAAAATACCTCGTACCGCGTGCGAATGGGTATCGATGAAGCCGGGAACGACGGCGAGACCGGAGACATCGATGCGCCGCCCGGCACGCGCGCCCGAGAGATCTCCGACCGCTTCGATGCGATCGCCTCGCAGCCCGACATCCGCGACGACAGGAGCGCTCGAGCGTCCGTCATAAACGGCGCCCCCCTCGAGGATGACGGTAAAAACGGGCTCGTCGGAGGCTTGCGCCACGGCGAGAGCGGAGACCAAAAGCCACGCGTACATCATCAGTCTAGATCCTCCGGGTGCTCGGAGAGTCGAGACCCCAATATCGAGCGCGCCTTCTCAGCGGCATCCGAGTCACCCACCGCAAGCTCGAGATCGGCGCCTTCCATGGCCTCGCGATCTTTCCGAAGCTCATCCTTGAGCGTGTTGGCTTTCTCTCGCCACGCCTCGATGGCAGCACGGTTGGCATCCTGATACTGCCACGCGCGGCGGACCGCAACGCAGGCTTCAGAGATGGCATCGAGCAGGACGCTCTCGGAATCGGTCAGCTCGGAGCGCTCCTCCAAGGCCCATTCCTCCAGCTCGATCAATCGTTTTTCGTTCAAGTTCCAGTCTCCGATTTCCGCATGATTCAAACAAACATCGCCCGAATAGTCTACCGCGCCCGAGTGGGAGGAATTACGAGGTCAAGATGACGAGGACGTCAGGCCCCTCGAGAACTTGCCCCGGCTCGACCAGCACGCTCGCGACGATGCCGGCGAGCGGAGCGCGCGCTTCGAGCTGCATTTTCATCGATTCGACCACCGCCAGCACCTGGCCCTCCTCGACGCTGTCCCCGGAGGCGACGAGGACATCGAGAACCTTACCTGCCATCGGCGCTTTCACTTCGCCGTCCGCGGCTTGGGTGGGCACGAGGCGGTGCGTTTGGCCCCGAGGGTCGACGAGCGCAAACGTTTCCCCGAACAGCGACAAGGCGATGCGCTGCGGGTCGAGCGCGGTCGCGACCCCGGCCCATCGGGCTCGATCTGGAGCCTGTCGTGTCACACCGGCCGCGCGAATAAACGTTGACGAGAATCGAAAGCTCGGCTCGGGCTCGCTCGGCAGGGCCTCCGCGAGTCCCATCCCGATCAAGATCGCGTCACCGGTCGCTCGGTCGACATCGACGGAGATTGGAAACCTCTCGGACGCCCCGCCGACCCGACTTCCACGACTACCCCCAGCGCGAAAACGCGCGCCGGCTGCACTGCCCGGCACCTCCCCTCGAAGTGCAAAGGAGAGCTGCTCGCGAAAACCTGACGTTTCTACGCGGCGAACGACCGACTCCGGAAGGAGGGGCCCATTGAGCTCATCGAGATGCTCTCCGATCCACGAGGTAGAGAATCGTCCGGCGAGAAAATCCGGGTGCCTCACTACGGCTTGAAGAAACGGCAAATTGGTCGTCGTCCCGTGGACGACCATGCTCTCGAGGGCGCGATCGAGCCGGGCCACGGCTTCGGCGCGGTGGTCTCCAATCGCGATGACTTTCGCGATCATCGAGTCGAAAGCCTGATGCACCCGTCCGCCTTCCTGCACACCCGAATCGACTCGAACGTGCTCGACGAGCGGTTCTCGATATCGGAGGAGAGGTCCTGGAGTGGGAAGAAACTGCGCGCGAGGGTCTTCCGCGAGGACCCGCGCTTCGATCGCCCAGCGCTTGCGCTCCAATCGGTCGAGTGCTTCCGGCCATCGACCCTCGGCGATCTCGAGTTGGCAAGAGACGAGATCGATGTCGTAGACCGCTTCGGTCACCGGGTGCTCGACCTGGAGCCGGGTGTTGACTTCCAGAAAATAGAAAGAGCCGTCTTCGTCGAGAAGAAACTCGACGGTGCCCGCGCCCCGATAGCGCGTCCGGGTGACGAGAGATAGAGCCGCCGCCGAAATCTGCTCTCTCAGCGCTTCGTCGACGACCGGAGAGGGCGCTTCCTCGATGACTTTCTGGAAGCGCCTTTGGAGAGAGCACTCGCGCTCGCCAAGCACCACTCCACCTCCACCACCGTCGCCCATGACTTGGATCTCGATGTGACGAGGTTTTGCGAGATACCGTTCGACGAACACTCTCGAATCGCCGAAGCCGGCTTGGGCTTCCTCAGAAGCGCGTTTGAGCGCGGCGGGCAGATCCTTCGGATCCGAGACGACGCGCATACCGCGTCCGCCGCCACCACCGACGGCCTTGACGAGATAGGGCGGCTCGATACCGCGCTCGGAGAGTAACCCCATTTCATCACCGGTGACCGCCGAGAGGGTCGGGACGTCGCACTCGATGGCGAGCTTCTTGGCGCTCTCTTTGTTTCCGAGCTCCTCCATCGACTGAGGCGTCGGTCCACAAAACGCGATCCCCGCGTCCTCGACGAGGCGCGCAAAAGACGCGTTCTCGGAGAGAAACCCGTAGCCCGGATGGAGCACGTCGGCGCGGGCTTGCTTGGAGAGTCGAACGATGCCTTCAGCGTCTAGGAAGCTCTCAACGGAAAGCACCTCGTCCGCTTCGGCCCGTACCGGAGCGTCGGCATCGGCGGGGGTCGAGACGACCGCCACTCGATAGCCTCGTTCCCTTCCCGTGCGAAGGATGCGGCGAGCGATCTCCCCGCGATTCGCGATGACGAGTGTTCTCATGATGGGGCCTTGGTCCCGTCCAAAAACGCGCGAGACGCTTCCGCCCACGCTGGGGGCCTCTTCGCGAAGAAAGCATCTAGGCCGGCTTTGCCTTCGGCGGAGCCTCGCGCTTCGGCGATGGAAACGGCAGTGAACTCCACCAGTTCGGCGTCCGGCAACGGCAATGCCCGCTTGATGAGCGCCTTGGTTCGGCGGGAGGCCTCCGGACCGGCCTGGAGGAGCTCGAAGGCGCGCGTGGTCACGAGCGCTTCTCGACCCGCGTCGTCGGTCACGTCCTGCACGAGCCCCGCGGCGAGCGCTTCGGCAGCACCGAGGCGGCGACCCGTGAGCATCATGGGCGCCGCGTGGTGAAGCCCAATCTTTCGCAGGATGTAGGGGCTGATGACGCCCGGCACGATTCCCAACAAGACCTCCGACGTGGCGAACACCGCGCGCTCGTGAGCGATCACATGATCCGCACACACACTCAAGCCGAGACCTCCGCCGATGGCTGCCCCCTGCACATAGGCCATGACCGGCACCGGAAAGTCCGCGAGCCGGTAGAACAGCTTCGCGAGAATGCGGGCATCCTCCGCGCTTTCCTCCAAGCTCTTCGATCCGAGCTTCTTCATGTAACCGAGATCGGCGCCCGCGCTGAACACTTTGCCTTCGCCCTCGAGAATCAGGAGTCGTAACCGGGCCGGCGGCTCCATTTCGGAAAGCTCGCCGAGAGCCTGGTGGAGCTCGCCCATCATCGTCTCGTCGAAAGCGTTTCGGACCTCGGGCCGCGCGAGCACAATCCTCACCACCCCGTGGGCGAGGGCTTCGACTCTCAGGGTCGCGCCGCGCGTGAGCGTCTCTTCAACGAGGAGCGCCTTCACTGAAGCTCCGGCGAGCTCGCACGGTTAGAGGGCGCGATGCTTTCGAGCAGGGCTTTCGGAAGCTCGACTTCGCAGCGGAGCAACGCTTGAGAGTAGGTCTTGCCCTGGGCGTCCGTGAACAAGCTCACCGTTCCGCCGCCCCCCAAGGACTCCTCCAGTAGAAAGTTCAGCGCCCACAAGTTCGGCACCTCGAAGCGGTGCACGTCTCCAAGGGCTACCGCCTCGAACCAACCCGCGACCCGCTCGGCAGTGATGTTGTCGCGAAGCCAGACGTAGCAAGCGGAGCTTCGCCCGATGAGACCGATATTGGCGGTGTCTCCCTTGTCGCCGCTTCTCGCATGGGCGATCGTCATCAGTGGGACGGTGACCCTTTCGTCGCCAAAGCCGTCGAGCATCTCCGTGTCGTAGGGATCTTCGAGAGCGCGGAGGGGCTCCGCGGTGCCACCGGTCTCAGGCCAAGCCAGCTCGGCAACGGAAAAAATCTCCGTGCCGTTCTCGTAGACGTTGAGCGATGCTGGCGCTTGGTGCTGCGGGATCAGACTCGGCCAATAGCGCACGACGTTCGAGATGGCCGGCGCGCCTCCGGTGACGGCGACCCCCGGGGGGCCGCTCAAGATCAGACTCGGCAGAAGCTTTCGAAACATCTTCAGCTTGCGTACATCATGGTCGCGCGCGGCGAGCCGCAAGAGGATCTCGGTCGTCAGATGAGGCGGCGTCAATCCTCGATGGGTGCTGTCGTCACCAATATGCTCGGTCGTCACCGCTTCGAAGCTAGAAAGACCCTCCCGGTCGAGCTCGGCGTCGAGGCGACGCCAAAAGACGTCCGCGAAGATCTCAGCCTTCGCGCGCGCATCGGGTCCTGAAATGATGATGGATCCGGAAGACTTGAAGCCGTCTTCGAGCGCGGCGCTGACCTTGAGCAAGTCGGTGGGTGGAGCACCCTTCGCACCCGTCACCCGCACTCGGTCGGGGCCGTCCTCGGCGAGCTCCATCGTCGTAAAATCCGCGATGGCGTCCGGCGTGATGTAGACCTGCGGGTGTCCCATCTCGTAGAGAAATTGTTCTCGCACCGTTTGAAGTGAGACCAGGCCGCCGCTCCCGGGGTGCTTCGTGATGACGAACGAACCGTCACTGTCGAACTCGACGATGGGATAGCCGACGTCGACGAAGCTTTCGACTTTCTTCCAATCGGTGAAATTGCCGCCGGTCGCTTGCGCTCCGCACTCGATGAGGTGGGAGGCAACGATGCCTTGGGCGAGCTTGTCGTAGTCGTCCGCGGACCAACCGAGCTCGTGAATGAGCGCCGCCAGGGTAATGCCGGTATCGGTGACTCGCCCCGACAGCACGATGTCCGGGTCTTGCTTCAGCGCCTCGACCACCGGCATGGCTCCGAAATAGGCGTTCGCCGACAGCACTTTGTCCCCGTAATCTCCCAGCGCGTCACCGGTCTCCATGTTCGACAGATCGAGCTCGTCGAGTATCGGAACGACGTCGTCGCCTCCGACGACCGCGACCTTGAGGGAGAGCCCTTTCTTCGCCGCCAAGGCAAACAATGCATCGGCACAGGCCTTGGGATTGACGCCGCCGGCATTCGTGATCACCTTGATGCCTTTGTCCAGCAGGGTCTCGAGCAGCGGATCGATCTGATGAACGAAGTCGCGTGCATAGCCTGCGCTCGCGTCTTTCGCGTGCTGCTTTTGGAGAATGCTCATGGTGATCTCGGCGAGAAAATCCATCGACACGTAGTCGACACGAGGCTCCCCCATCACCTGTCGCCGCAAGGCGTAAGGATCGTCTCCCCAGTAGCCGCCGGCATTCGCGATACGTAACTTCGTTCTCTTGCTCATTGCTCTTTCTCTCTACGGCTACATCCGAAACACGCCGACCGTGGTGTCTTCGATGGGAGCATTCGACGCCGCCGCCAGACTCAACGCCAAGACCTCTCGCGTCTCTCGCATGCCCACCACGCCGTCATCCCACAGTCTCGCTGACGCATAGTACGGATGACCTTCACGTTCGTACTTTTCTCGAATAGGGTCGGCGATGGCTTCGGCTTGGGCGCTCGAAAGCGTTTCTCCCCGCCGCTCGAGCTGATCGCGCTTCACGGTGATGAGGACTTGCGCCGCCTGCTCGCCGCCCATGACCGAGATCCGACTCGAGGGCCACGTCCACATGAAACGCGGGTCGTAGGCGCGCCCGCACATCCCATAGTTACCGGCCCCGAAGCTTCCACCCAGGATGAAGGTGATCTTCGGCACGCGCGCGGTCGCCACCGCGTGCACCATCTTCGCGCCGTCTTTCGCGATTCCGCCACGCTCATAAGCCGAGCCAACCATGAACCCGGTGATGTTCTGGAGGAACACCAGCGGCGTCTTCTCGGCGGTGCAAAGCTCGATGAAGTGGGTCGCTTTGAGGGCACTCTCGCTGAACAAGACCCCATTGTTGGCGATGATGCCGACCGGCATCCCCTCGACATGCGCGAAGCCGGTAACGAGGGTGGTGCCGTAGCGCTTCTTGAACTCCAGAAATCGACTGCCGTCGACGACTCGCGCGATGACTTCACGGACATCGACCTGTCGGTTGCGCTCCCGCGGCCAAATACCCAACAGCTCCTCAGGATCGTAGGCGGGCGCTTCCGGCGTCTGGAATCGTCCAACCGCCTCGGGCCTCACTCCCAGGTGTCCGACGATCTCGCGAAGGATCTCGATCGCGTGAGCGTCATCCTCGGCGAAGTGATCGGCAACCCCGGACGACTCCGTGTGCACCCGGGCACCGCCGAGCTCTTCCGCGGAGACGTCTTCGCCGGTGGCGGCTTTCACGAGAGGCGGACCCGCGAGAAAGATCGTCCCGGTGCCGTTGACGATGACCGCTTGATCGCTCATCGCCGGGACGTAGGCGCCTCCTGCCGTGCACATGCCCATGACGGCGGCGATTTGAGGTATCCGCGCTGCGCTCAAGACGGCCTGGTTTCGAAAAATACGACCGAAATGATCGCGGTCCGGAAAGACTTCATCCTGCTTGGGCAAGAACGCCCCCCCGCTATCGACGAGATAGATACACGGCAGGCGATTTTCGAGAGCGACCTCTTGAGCACGGAGGTGTTTTTTTACCGTGACCGGATAGTAAGTGCCGCCTTTGACGGTCGCGTCGTTCGCGACGATCATGCATGGCCGGCCCCTGACGAGCCCGACTCCGGTGACGATGCCGCCAGCCGGGACGGTGTCGTCATACAGGTCGAATCCGGCGAGGGCCGAAAGCTCCAGAAACGGGGCGCCTTCATCGATGAGCGCCGCGACTCGATCGCGCACGAACATCTTCCCCTGGTCGCGGTGTCTCTGATGCGCTCTCTCCCCGCCGCCATTGCGGATCGATGCGAGCTTGGACTCGAGATCTTTGGTCAAGACGAGATTGGCGTCGTAGTTCTGGCGGTAGTCCTCGCTCGCGGTCTGAATCTGGCTTCGGATGAGGGTCATGTTCCTTCGATCCTAGCGGAAGTAGGGAATCACTTCTTTTCCCAAGAGCCGGACCGCTTCGACCGGATCCGGCCCGAGGGGTGGCCCGAAGCTCAGATGCCTGGCGCCGGACTCGACCAAGGGCTCCAGTCTTCGAATGAGTGCCGCCGGCGTCCCCACGACGCCGATCCGCAACATCCTGTCATCGACGAGAGAGCAAGCACGGTCGAGGTCACGATCTCGATGCACCGCCTTTTCGATCTCAGCGAAGTCGTCTTTCGTCAACGACAATCTCTCGAGGATGAGAGGCGACAACGCGCTGCCGTAATAGGCGACCTTTTCCGCGAGCGCTCGCCTCGCCGCTGACGCGTCATCGGAAAGAGACACCCATATGCAGGCCGCGAAGTCCAACTCGCCCAGCCCATTTTGCCTCCGCTCGGCGGCACCTTGGTCGAGCAACGGCTTCACCGTCTCGAAATGCTCCGGCGGGAACAAGAGCGGGAGCGCTCCGTCGGCGATCTCACCCGTCAGTTTCAACATCTTCGGCCCGAGCGCACCGATATAGATCGGTGTCACTCGCGGGGCGTCGAAGCGCAGATAGCTGTCATCGGTCCACTTACAAAACTTGCCGGCGAGTCCGGCGCGCTCTCCGGAGAGGAGCTTTCGGATCACGTGAACGGATTCGCGCACCGCGGCCAGCGGAGAGTCGTGCGCGATACCGACCCACTCGAGAAAATCCTTGGCTCCCGCGGCGAGACCGAGGTGAAAGCGGTTCCCGCTCAGCTCGTCCATCGTGGCAGCCATCATGGCGATCTCGCTCGGGTCGATCGAGTAAGGATTGAGAATGCACGTGCCCAGCCCAATCCGCCGGGTCGCGCTCACCAAACCGGCGAGTATCACCGGTGCGCTCTTCAAGAAGAGGTCGTTGCTCACCCAGAGCTGGTCGAATCCTGCGGCCTCAGCCGTGATCGCAAGCGACACATAGTCCGAGAACGCCAGATCATTGTTCAAGCGAATACTGAACTTGATCGGAGTCGGGTTAGCGCTTGGTTCGCTGCCTGAGCTCAACGCGGGAGCCTCAAGCGCTCTCGGCGGCGGAGCCGATAACGGCTTCCGCTTCGATCTCGACGAGGTAGTCGTCGCCGATCAAGTCAGCGCGGACCAGCGTGTTGGCCGGGCGGATCTTTCCGAACCGTTCTCCATGCGCTTGGCCGACGGGCTTCCAGTCGTCGACGCGTGCGACGAAGATCCGAGTGCGGACGACATCGCCGAGCGTGCCCCCTAAAGACGTGATGGCGGTCTCGATCTTGTCCAGCGCATAGCGGGCCTGTCCCGCCGCATCACCCGGCGCGACGACTCCGTCCGGGCCGGTCGCGGTCGTGCCCGAGACATAAATATGGTCGCCCACCCGCACCGCACGCGAGTAGCCATATTCTTCCTCCCAGGACACACCACTTCCGACCGAGCGTCGTTCGACCATCTATTTTTCTCCTGTTTCGACCTATATCATAACGGTTCCAGAGACAAAGGAACGCGCCTAGAATGATAACCATCCGCAGAGCCCTAACCCGAGTCATACTTCTGTCACTGACATACGCCGCAGGCGACGCGCCAGCGCAAGACCACAGCGCGCACGAGCAAAGCGAGGAAGAAGCGGCGACGCCCGCGAGAGGCTCGGGGACGAGCTGGCTTCCGGCATCGAGTCCGCGCGACATGTTCCATTTCAACCGGGGCGATTGGAACTTCATGGTGCACGGCTTCGCCAACTTCTCCTGGCAACGAGAGTCCGAGCCTCGAGGGACGGACGAGTTCTTCAGCACGAACATGGGTATGTTCTCGGCGGGACGGGGCGTGGGCAAGGGCGCTTTCTCCTTTCGCTTCATGGCGACGTTGGAGCCGACCTTGGGCTCGACCGGATATCCGCTTTTGCTTCAAACGGGAGAGACCGCCGACGGCACGAACCCGCTCTTCGACCGACAGCACCCCCACGACGTGCTGATGGAGGTCGCGCTCAGCTATGAGCGCCCCGTGGGGGACAACGGCAAGTTTTTCGCCTATTTCGCGCCGGTCGGCGACCCTGCCATCGGTCCCACCGCGTTCATGCATCGCATGTCCGGGGTCGACAATCCGGTGGCCCCCATCACCCATCATTGGCTCGACGCGACGCATATCAGCTACGGAGTGCTCACCTTCGGCTGGAGCCGATCGGATACGGTGAAGCTCGAAGGCTCGATCTTCAACGGGCGTGAGCCCGATGCGAAGCGTTGGAACGTCGAGAAGTTCGCGCTCGACTCCTATGCGTTCCGATTGAGCATCAGCCCTAAGCCGAACTGGTCGCTTCAAGCGAGCATGGCTCGCTTGACCGAGCCGGAGCGCCTGCATCCGTCTCAGAACGTCCTTCGCATGACCGCGTCGGTGACCTACAACCGGCCTCTCAACCGCGGAAACTGGCAGTCCACGGTCGCCTGGGGCAGGAACAAATGGGACGAGCCTCCAGGGGCCCCCGCAGCGCTACCGCCGGGCGTCCACATTCATTTCACCCCGGGGGTCCAACCGACCCGAAGCGCCGTGCTCGGCGAGACCGGCCTGAGACTTCGGAATCGGCATACCGTGTTCGCTCGCGGGGAGTGGGCGGAGAAGGACGAGCTGTTTCGAGCGGCGGACCGGAGGCACTCTCTCGTCTATAACGTCGGAAAGCTCAACGTCGGCTACATTTTTGATTTTCTGACCCTGGCCCACGCTCGCGTCGGCGTCGGCGCTTATGGCGGCGCCCACTGGGTCCCGAAAGATTTGGAGTTCGTCTACGGCGAGCGGCCGACGAGCTACGGTGTGTTCTTCCGCTTCAAGATTATCTAGCCGACTCGCCCGGGTCTATGAGCGCCTGTACCAGCAACGGCAGCAAGATCTCGTGGTGGCCAATGAACTCGTAACCCTTGCCGGTGCCCGCGATGGGCCGCACGACGACGTTGACCCGAGGCCGGTAGTGTCGGATGAAGTCGAAGTTCGCGGTCGAAAAATCAGTGAGGGAGTGGCCGAGATTTCTCACCACGCTCACCGCTTTCAAGAACACTTCGGGTAGCATCACCGCCGAGCCCACGTTGAGGTAGACGCCCCCTCCGTCGAGGCCCCGAACGACCGAAGCGAACAGCTTGAAGTCGATGAGACTTCCCTTGCCGATTGCCTCTCC
>JAJCXL010000263.1 GCA_029263435.1 Acidobacteriota bacterium
GACTTCGCGCCCTACATCTTCAGAAGCTCCGACCGTGGCGGTAACTGGGAGTCTATTTCTGGCGATCTTCCCGACAACGGTCCCGTCTATGCCGTGGTCGAGGACCATGAGAATCCAGACCTGCTCTTCGCCGGCACTGAGTTCGGGGTGTTCTTCACTGTCGATGGCGGCACGCACTGGACGCAGCTCAAAGGTGGTCTTCCCACGATTGCGATTCGGGATCTGGCGATCCAGCGCCGGGAGAACGATCTCGTGCTCGGAACTTTCGGGCGCGGCTTCTATGTGCTCGACGATTACTCACCGCTGCGAGCGGTGACGGCCGAATCGCTCTCCCAAGAAGCACAGCTATTTCCAGTGAAGCGATCGTGGATGTTCATGGAGTCTTTCCCACTCGGGCTCAGGAGCAAGTCGTTTCAAGGTGACTCGTTCTACACCGCGGACAACCCGCCGGTCGGTGCGGTTTTCACCTACTACCTCAAAGACGAGCTCAAGAGCTTGAAGAAGAGACGCCAGGACGAAGAGAAGCGCATCGATGGCGAGGGCGGGACCGTGAGCTATCCCTCCGCGGACGAGCTTCGTGCCGAGGCGCGTGAAGAGCCGCCCGCGATCTGGCTCACCGTACGCGACGCATCGGGAGGCGTCGTGCGACGACTCGAAGGACCGAACGGCAAGGGGATACATCGCGTGTCTTGGGACTTCCGGTTCCCCGACTCGCTGCCGGCGCGACTTCGTGACGCGCCTCCGTCGAATCCGTTCCAGTCCGCTCCCATCGGACCCATGGTGGTGCCAGGCACTTATGAAGTCGTGCTCGACAAAGTCGTCGACGGCGTCGCGACCGTTCTAGGCGAGCCACAACGCTTCGAGACCGAAGCGCTCGGCACCGCGAGTCTTCCCGCTGGAGACAAAGCAGCGCTTCTAGCGTTCCAGCAAGAGACCGCTGCTTTGCAGCGCGCCGTCCTCGGCGCCGTACGGGCGGCGGACCACGCGGCGGACAGCCTGGCTTTGTTTCGTAAAGCCGTCATTCAAGCGCCGGCGGCTGAGCGCTCTCTCATCGACGAGACCCGCGCACTGGAGGATCGTCTCGACGCGATTCAGATCGCCCTGTCCGGCGATCCCATTGCCCGACGCCGTTCGGAGCCGTCCCCGCCGTCCATCCGCCAGCGAGTGCAAGGCATCGTGTCGGGTCACTGGACGTCGACATCCGCGCCGACGGAGAGCCACCGGGAGAGCTTACGGATCGCGGGGGAAGCGTTCGCCCCGACACTGGAGGATCTCCGAACACTGATGGACCGCGACATGCGTGCGCTCGCGGAAAAGCTCGATGCCGCCGGTGCCCCCTGGACCCCGGGAAGATTACCGAGCTGGGAGCGGCGTTAGGAGCGGTTCAGTTCGCGTGGGGTTAGGCGACCGCCGTGGCTTCGAGCTCAATCATGATCTCGGGCTCGAACAACGCGGCCACACCGAGGAGAGTGCTCACCGGCCGGCATCCATCTTCAGCGAAGATCGCCACGAGATCGCCGGCCGAAGCCATGAAGTTGGGCACATCCGTCGTATACATGTTGAGCCGGACGATATTCGTCGGGTCCATGTCTGCCGCTTCTAGTGCGTCTTTGAGGTTGGACCACGCCTGTCGAAATTGCGCGACGAGATCGCCCGCGTGGAGAGGGGCGCCGTCCGGACCGTTGGACGTCTGCCCTGACAGGTAGACAACGCGATCGGCGCTCGTCACTTCGATGCCGTGATTGATGTTGAAGCCGAGCAACCAGTCCGTGGGATTGATTTCACGTTTTTCCATGAATTCCTCCTATTTGAAAGAAACGCTTGCGCCGGAAAATTGCTAATGGACGATGATAAGCCAACCTCCGCCAGACGAGAACTCCTGTCATTGGCTTGGCACATATTGGTCGGATCGGCCAATCTTCAGTCAGACTGAAATGTGGCCGATACCTCGACGCATTCGCTATCGAGGGCCCTTTGCGAGGCCGCGAACCCCCGGCCGTAGCGCCTATTGTCGGCGCGAGGCTCGCTTTCGGGCTGTCGGCGCTTGTTTCATCATGAAACGGTGCTCCTCGACGAGCTCGAGCAGGTCGAACGCGCTCAAGATGCCAACGATCTGCTTCTCGTGCGTTACGACGACGTGGTGCAGCTTGTGATTGCGCATCAGTCTCGCTGCGTGATGGACGTCGTTATTTTGCGGAATCGTGTAAACGGGACTGGTCATGATCTCGGCGACTTGAGCGTCGTCATCGGATTCGCCTACGAGGTCTTTCGCGGAAACGATACCCGCGACTTCGCCGTCCGGTGCGGTCACCGGAATCGCGCCGATGGCGTGCTCCGTGACCAACTCCTTGGCCCTGCCAATCGAATCGGTATCCTTCACTGTCACTACACTGCTCGCCATGAGCTCAGCTACTTTGACGTTCATTCTCACCTCCGGTGCTTAATTCCTACGAGCCGTCGGTGTCAGCTGCAATCGCCGTTCCACGGATCGGAGCTCGCCCTCTCGGGCGGAGCGTAGCTAGTTCCGAAACGAGCGCGGAAACTCACGCGCCGTCGCGCGATACGACCCAGTCGTGATGCGTCGCCGTTCGGCGATGGGCCATCGGTGAGCTCGGCCACCGAAGCTCCGAAGTGGTAGATTCTCGACATTCAGGAGGCTCGGACATGAGCGAAGTGACTCTGACGGTCAATGGCCGTGCTCACACAGTGGACGTGGATCCATCGACGCCGCTCCTCTATGTGCTGAGTGACGATCTCGAGCTCCGGGGCCCGAAGTTCGGCTGCGGGCTCGCTCAGTGCGGGGCGTGCACCGTGATCGTGGAAGGCCAAGCGATCCGCTCGTGTGTGACTCCCGTCGAAGGCATGGACGGGGCCGACATCACGACGCTCGAAGGACTGGGCACGGCGGAGACGCCGCACCCGATTCAGCAAGCGTTCATCGATGAGCAAGCGGCTCAATGCGGATTTTGTCTCAGCGGAGTGGTCCTGACCGCGAAAGCGCTTCTCGATGAGAACCCGAAAGCGAGCGACGAAGAGATTCAGCAGTCTTTGTCGACGGTGCTGTGTCGCTGTTTCGTTCACGTGCGAATGATGCGGGCGATTAAGCGCTACGCGGCTGGTCTGGCACGATGAGCGCCTACGATCGGATCACGCTCAGCGAGGACGCCGAAGCAGCGTTGAGTCAGGTCGGACTGTCACGGCGGGATTGGCTGAAAGGGACCGGGTGTCTGATCATCAGCTTCGCGTCTCAGGGACTGAGCGTCGCAGAGGCGAGTGCGCCCTCTCAGGTCTCGGGCGACCGGCTCGACTCGTGGCTCGCCATAGATGAGCAAGGGTGGGTGACGGGCTACACGGGAAAGTGCGAGCTCGGCCAGGGCCTCTTCACCGCGCAGCTCCAGCTCATCGCTGAGGAGTTGATGGTTCCTATCGAGCGGGTCCATCTGGTGCAATGCGATACCGCGAGGACTCCCGATCAAGGCACGACGTCCGGAAGCCAGTCGCACCCGGCGAACTTCAACTTCGACAACTTGGCGCGGGCGGCGGCTACCGCACGCGAGGAGCTGCTGCGAAGAGCTTCCGAACGGCTTCAAGTGCCGGTGACGGAGCTCGTCGTCGAGGACGGAGTCATCCAGGTTCGCTCCGATTCATCGAAGCGGGCGGCCTACGCACAATTGATCGAAAGGCAGACGTTCGACCGTCTGCTCGACGCCGGAGCGAAACGTAGGCCGGCGGGAGAGTGGCGTGTGCTTGGGCAGCCGGTGCCGCGCCGAGAGATCCCGGGGCTGGTCACGGGGAGCTTCGAGCACGTGCATAACGTGCGGGTACCGGGAATGGCCCACGGCCGCGTGGTCCGCCCGCCGACCGTCGGGGCGAAGCTCATAGCGGCCGACGAGAGCTCGGTCCGAGACGTGCCAGGCGTCTTGAAGGTCGTCGTTAAGAACGACTTCGTCGGCGTCGTCGCGGAGAAACCTTGGCAAGCCGTCCAGGCGGCGGCGCGATTGAGTTGTGAGTGGAGCTCTGGCCAGCCCCTTCCAAGACGGCGCGATTTCTACGATCACCTTCGAGAGCAAACACCGTCGCGCGACAGCTTGGTCGTGGATTCCGGCGACGTCGAGGCTCGGCTAGAAGGTGCGGCTCGCACCGTCACCGCCACTTACCATCATCCTTATCAAATGCACGGATCCGTCGGGAGCTCCTGCGCGGTGGCCGACGTGCGCGCGGATGAAGTAACGATCTGGTCGGCGTCGCAAGCCGTGCATCCGCTCCGACAAACGACAGCGATGATGCTCGGCGTTCCGGCAGATCGGGTTCGCGTGATCTTCCGTATGGGCTCGGGGTGTTACGGGCTGAACGGTGCTGACACGGTGTCCTATGACGCGGCATTGCTGTCACAAGCCGTGGGTCGACCCGTCCGCGTGCAGCTCAGTCGGGAAGATGAGATGGCGTGGGAGAACTTCGGCTACGCCTACGTGATCGATCAACGCATGGGGCTCGACGCGGAGGGACGCATCCTCGCTTGGGACTACGAGGGGTGGTTCGCGGTAAGGGGGAGCCGACCGCGCAGCGATAGACCCGGGAACGTCGTCACTGGATTTCTTGCCGGCTTCGATCCGGCCCCGTTCTCGCCTCGAACGCCTGCCCCTGCGCCGGCGACTTACCGAAACCGTAGTAACGCTGCGCCGTCCTATGTTTCCGGTTGTGTCGGCGGCCAGTGCGGCGGCACCGGGACGGTCCGGAGCGAGCGCGTGCTGACTCATACCGTCGAGTCGGCGTTTTTTACTGGACCGTTGCGTTCTCCGTCGAGACTCCAGAACACGTTCGCGCATGAGTGCTTCATGGACGAGGCCGCCGCGGCAGCGGGGGCCGACCCGGTGGCGTTCCGGCTAGATCATCTTAGTGACCGCCGATTGATCGACATCGTGAAGGCAGTCGCCGAGCGGGCCGATTGGGAGCCACGTCCGTCTCCGAAGGGCGACAGGTCGCGAACGGGGATCGCGACGGGTCGCGGATTCGCGTGCGTGCTCTACGAAGGCGACAACGGTTATTGCGCGCTCACAGCGTTTGTCGAAGTGGACCAAGACACCGGTGCCGTGGCGGTGAAGCGGCTCGTCGCAGGTGTCGAGGTCGGGCCGGTCTCGAATCCCGATGGTCTTCGCAACCAAGTCGAGGGCGGCACACTCCAGGGAATGAGTCGTGCTCTCCTCGAAGAGGTGGCTTGGGATGAGTCGAAAGTCACCTCGGTCGACTGGAGCACCTATCGAAGCCTTCCTCTCGGCTTCGACGTGCCCGAGGTGGAGACCGTCATCCTCGAGCGTCCCGATGCCGAGGCCATGGGCGCGGGAGAGACCACTATCACCCTCGCGGCCGCGGCGATAGGTAACGCGATCTTCGACGCCACCGGAGCTCGT
>JAJCXL010000264.1 GCA_029263435.1 Acidobacteriota bacterium
AGCTATTGGAAGCGAGTGCTGCTTTGGAACACTTTTCGTTCCGTATCGGAACGATCCGTGTCGATATTCATTCCGTTGTGGTGCGTCAGAACCCTTAACACTTCTCGCTATCAGGGTCAGCTGGCCCAAACCGTTGACCTGGAGGTACTTGTTCCGATCGTGACGATGAACGGCCTCTGGAAGCGTCGGGTTCGTTGACAATCGCGCTCGGACGGAAGCCGTCCAGATTGAGTCGCGAGTCAGAGACACCCGTATAAACCCTTACGGAAGTTAGCGTTTCCCTGGACTGTTCTTTTCTGGGTGTGCTTGGCAGGGAACATGCATTGGAGTAGTGTCCTATACGAGACTCAGCTAGTGAGGGGAATAATGAGAGCGCCAATGACACTACTTCGGGGAATCAAAGCCACTGCAATCGTCGCGGCTTTCTACATGGCAACTGCTGGGATGGCGAGTGCGAGCCCGGTAACCTGGGAAGTCTTCAATCATCCGGACGGTAACTTTCAGACCCCGGGCGGAGAGTACATGATGATTCTCAGCTCGCAGGCCTGTGACAAATGCACGTTCGGTGTCACCGGTGGCGGCGTCTTCATGTCATACGACGTGGATACGAACACGCATCTCGCGACCATGACCGGTACCGTGCAGCATCTCGCGACGGATGGCGTCGCCGAGAACAATGGCGGTGTCTACAACATCAGCGCGACCTTTGAGATGGGCAATTGCAGCCCCTGCAACACCGACAACCTTACCGATGGCGGAGCGGGCGGTCCTTGGTGGGGCGCGAACGTTGCTGACGGTACGAGCGGACTCTACGAGGACGCGTTCCAGGACTTGCTCGACAACTCGAACACGCCTTATTCCGGAGGCGGCGCCGCCGCGTCCGCGAACTATAGCGAGGATGTCGACCGCATCTATTTCGACTTCGTCGACATGTCACTGACGCATGACAGCGGCAGCAACACCTATAGCGGCCCCACGGTTTGGGATGAAGCGCCTAACGGCGGCCCCAAACAGTTCTTCATTCAGGACGGTTGGCGCGGCGCGGACGGCCTTGCCGCCGCCGGTTGGCTCGATGCACCCAACCAGGGTGACAAGACAAAGTTCTCTGGTCCTTCGGACTTCCTGTTCACCTTGAACCCGTTCAGCACTCCGACAGGAATGCCCGAGCCGGCGACGACCACGTTGTTCGCGCTCGGCCTCTTTGCGGCAGGCTTCTCGCGCCGACGAAAGTCGCAGAGCTAAGAACACTCTCATCGACTCACGATTTGGAGCTGACGCGAAAGCGTCGGCTCCTTTCGCGTTTTGGGCCCAGGCTCCGGCGCGTAGAGAGCTAGCGCAGTGAGTGAAAAGTTGCTACTCTCGAAAGAGTCCCCCCAACCATTCGAGAACAACAGACATCCGCCTCGCCGGAGGTTCTAGATTCCATGAAACTCAACATGTTTCACGCGCTCGTCTTGGGCTCGTGTATCACCCTCCCGGGCTCTGCACGGCAGGCTCATGCGTCCGGCGGACACGAGCCCCTCGAGCAGACGACGACCATCGGGCAGGGCGAAACCCTTCTCGTGGGAGCGGTCGACCTCACTCTCGTTCCAGCCGACGGTGTAGACAAGAGGTTGTATCTGCTCAAGCATGAGATTCGCTACTGGCCGTTCGAGAACGAGCAGGTCACGCTCGAGCAAGTCCCAGGCTTTCAGAACAAATGGTTCTTTTTTGTGAAGGTCGACCGATGGGACGCGAAGATGGCGTCGCAGACGCACACGCTGAGGTTCGAGACACCGGACAATCGAATGATGTACATCCTTACGTTTCCGCTCTTGGCGCGAAACTGCCGGGGAGAGACGAAGAAGACGCGTCACTGCACCGGCGGTATCACGAATGCCGGGCTCTACACACTGAGCGCGCAGCGCACCGCCACCGAAGATGGCGGCGGTTGGGAGTACTCTTTCACCAAGGACCCCGACGACCCCGACGTCCGCGCTGCTTTCGAACGACGCTACGAGGTCGAGTACTTCACGCCCGAAGGTGACGAGCTGGGCTCGCACTACCTGCGGGTCACGAGGCGTTAGAAATCGGGCCGGCTAGTAAGCCTCTCCCCACGTTCCCGCAAAAGCGATCTCGTCCTGTGCTCGACGGCTCCGGGACGAGCCCGACGCCTCTGCGGAGAACCCGATAGCGATGGCGGCGACCGGCTCGAAGCCATCGGGAATTCGGTAAAGCTCGCGCGCCTTGGCGGCGTCGAAGCCTGCCATCTGGTGAGCCTGGAGTCCGTGGACACTCGCTTGGAGAATGAGCTGTGAGACCGCGAGCCCGACATCGTGAAACGCGTGACGGTTCTGCTTGCCGTTGCGAGTGAACGTCATCGACGCCACCGAGAGCATGAGCACCGGCGCATTTTTCGCCCAGTCTTGGTTTCCGGGGGCGAGGCAGCTGAGCAGCCGCGCATGGAGCTCGGGGTCGTCTTTCGAAGCGACGAAGAAGCGCCATGGCTGCTCGTTATAGGAAGAAGGCGCCCAGCGCGCCGCTTCGAGAAGCGTTCGAATCGTCTCCCGCGGCACGCTTCTATCGGAGAACGCTCGAGGGCTGTATCGATTTTGCAAGAGCTCGTGAATCGGGTCCATGTCCGCTGAGACCTCCTTTGATCGACAAGTATATGCACTACCCTTGCTCTTCGACCGGCTCCTCGGTCGAACGCTGCAGAAACTCTCTGGCGTAAGGAGTCGCTGAAGTCGCCGCCATCGCCAAAGAGATCAAGAGCGCAGGGATGAGACTCACGTGATAAACGCCGGCCGCGACCGCGAGAACGATCCCCCCGGTGGAAACGAGCGCAAGCTGCGCGCGGCGGGTGAGCCGGTCGCTCCCGGTCGATAACATCCAGCCACCGAGCCACAGGAGCGCCATCGCGGCGAAGCTCACGAGCTGTCCGAAGGTCGTGCCCGACGTCGTCGAATAGGGGATGGTCACGTTAGCGTCGATGTCTCCCTGGTTGGCATAGAGCTTTCGGAAGGAGAAATGTACGCCGTTGGCGGGCACAGTGATACGCAGCGGTGCCATTTGATCCGTACTGCCGTCTTCGGTCGACACCCGTCCGAGGGCGTTTTGGATCTCCTCGCTCGACACCGCGGTCTGCGCGGTCACGGCGTCCAAGTTGCTCGCAACGGAGCCGTAGCTGAGTCCGTCAGGCAAGAACAAGTCCCAGTGAGATTCGGTCACTAGAATGTCTGGGCGTGGCAGTTGGGACTCGACGGTCCCCAGCCACCGAATGGCCGTGGTTTGGACCGCATAGATCACGTCGACCGGGAAGCCTTCGGTGCGGTTCATGATCTTGATGAGGACCGAGCCGTCGTTCTCCTCTGCGAGAGCGGGCTTCTCCGGGCGACCCGACACGAAGACTGACCAGATCTCCGCGCCCTCGGGAAGCTCGATCCGGAGAAACTGCTTGCGCTGGTTGCGTACGAAAAACCGTGCGGTGGTAACGACGAGCCCGTCTCGGGTGACGAGGGTCTTGTACGCGGCCGAATCGATCGCTGCCTCTTGCACGTCGACGACCCGATGGCGGGTCACGCGGAGGGCCAACTGAGGCAATGGATCGGCGCGCACGTATTTGAAAGCGAGCAGGATCGGGTTCGTCGTTTGGAGAACGAGCTGCCGCGGGAGCTCGCCGATCTCGACGGGTGAGAGCTCCGCGAACGTCCCCGGCAGGACCTCGACGGCGCTGGATGCCTCGACCGCAACCACCCCTTGCTCGACGTCCGCTCCGGTGACGTGTAAGGTCTCGCCGTCGATCTCGCCTTCATCCGGAGACAGGATACGTTCGTAGGAAAGATCCACGCGGAACTGCCCGACCATCTCCTGAGTGAACTCGAGCTCGATGACGCGCGGGTCGTCGTCGCTCGGACGTTGGGAGCGCAATGAGGGCGCGCTCAAGTCGAGGAGCGTCGCTCCGGCAGGAAGCACCAAGCTCAGCTGGTCGATGCCCCCGGACTTGACGTAGATGGCGGCGCTCGCCGTCGTCGTCAGCGTCACGTCACCCAGCGATAGCAGAGAGTCGACTTGTGCGTCGAAGCGTCCCGCGACGCGCTCGGGAAGGGTGGGAGTGACGGTGAGCTCGGGCGGAAGCTCCGCGTACTTGAACGTGTGTGCGACGGTCATCTCGATGGCGTCGCGGACGAAGCTCGGAAGCTGATTCTCGCCGACTCGTGTTGCATCGCTCTCATCCACCGGCTCGAGGGTGAGGTCTCGACTGGAAAGAAGCGCGACCATTCCACGCTGGCGTCCCACCCCTCTCGCACTCATGAGCGGTAGTGCAGAGGCTTGCTCCGGTGCCAACGAACGGTCGTACCAGACATCGAGGGTGAGCTCACCCTGGAGCTGACGGTCCAGAAAGACTTGCAGCACTTCGGCGCCGTCTATCGCGGTCACTCGCCAATCGGCGACGGCGCCATCGGCGCTCTCCACTCGGTTCACCTGCACGTTTTCCGGGACCACGAGCTCCAAGCGGTTCGTCTCCCCGCGCCGGACGTCGTAGGCCACTCTCGCCCGCGTGAACAAGACACCCTCCTCAGCGTGGACTACGTGATAGATGGTGGCGTTTGCTCGGAGCTCCTTTCGGACCACCGCCGGGACGGACTCCGACCAGCTCAATGTCACACGATCCGTCAACGGGACGTTCACCGTCGCCACCGTGTTTCCCCCGCGAACCTGGCTCGTGGCATTCGCGACCGGCGTCGCAGAAACCTCCTTCTGCCCGGGAAGGGTCAGCTCGAATCGCGAGACCGGCACCTTCGGAATGTCTACCTGCACGCTGGGCGGCCCGGCCGAGCTTACGACCGGGGTCTCGAACGACGCGATCACTGTGTGCGCGCCGCGACCTTTCACGAGTGTCGCGAAGTGTTTTCCTTCCACGACGATCGGCGCGTCTTGGCCGTCGACTCGTACGCTCGTCAAGGTGACGCCTCTGGGCAGCAATCGAAGGGTTACGGTCTCGTCGGCAAGAAGCTCCACCGCGAGCTCCGCCCGCCACACCACGGCGTCGCCTCGAAGGGTGCCGCGGTAGGTCGCTCTGCTGAACGACGCACCGAATCCGGTCGGCGTCCTCCAAGAGATCTGCGCACCGGTCGTGCTCGGAAGGGTCGCCTGGACGCGCGTCGTGTTTCCGCTCGCGCTCACGCGCACCCCGGCCGCCGGTATCACCGCGACATCGAGCCCGGTACCCGGAAGCGAGGCCGTCAGTTGCGTCGATGCTGCTTCGGGCAGCGGTACTCCGAGGACGTGGCCGCCGCCCCCGGATGCGCTCGCATCCACCCGGTACGAGAGCGTCATTTGGTAGGTCCCCTTCTTGTTCGTGCTGAAGGCGAGACCGCCCGGCGTGGTGACGAGCTGTGCCGCTCGTCCGCCGACCAGCACCTGATGGACTGGTGTTCCTGCGGGAAGGACGGGAACGAGCACCCACGTGTCCTCGAAGATCTCGATAGTGAGCGTGACACTCACGTCGGCCTTCGCGCTCGCGCCTTCCGTGCGCACCTGGACATTCACTTGGGCGCTTCCGGTCGCATAGTTCACGGGAGCTTTGGGATCGGTGCCGCCGCGGCTCTTCGCGAGGAGCTCCGCGTACACGTCGAGCGGGATCTGAACCTGCCCGCTCGGAGCTTCTTGCGCAATGACCGCACTTGCGGCGAGCAACAGCATCAGCGTCAAGGCAAACCACGGGTGTCTCATTGTCGTACCTCTTTCTTTCTGGGGAGTGCGCTTTTACGTCGAAGCGGACGGCGATAGCTTCGTCGCCGCCGCGAACCGCAAAGAATCAGCTAGATAAGAGAGCAAGCTCGGCTCGCTCGCGGCAGTCACGAGCTGAATGTAGCTCCGGAGCATCGCGAGGTCTCGAGTCATTTCGATGTCGTGGTGGCGACCGCGGGCCCGAAAGTGCGCCACCGCTTGCTCCAACACGATGACGGCGCCTTGGCTATCGCCCCGTCTCAAACTGTCACTCGTCCGTTCGAGTCGCTCCGCCAGCCGATGCGCCAGGAAGTTCTCGGAAACGTTCGTCTCGAGTGGACCGTAAACGTTGCGCGCGCTTAGTGCCGCCAAGGAGGTGCTCGCCCTCGCTTCGGTGTTTCTCAAGAGAGTGAGGTCCTTGTATTTCGCGGTGACGTCGCCGAGCGGGCCGGGTGCGTCCACGACGACATCGAGCAAGATCGTGTGACTATCTCCCGCGTAGAAGCTCGGGATGAGAATCTGGATCCCGTCCTCATCGTCGCCGCGATCGGCCTCGATGCCGAGGTTTCGCGAGAGGCGCAAGTCGATGCTCTTCTCGGCCTGCTTGACCTGTGTGGTCTGACGCTCGCTCAGAGGATGGGAGCCGATGACGTCGACGAGTCGAACGCCGGGAGCGAGCTTGATACGTAGGCGAAGGGCGCGCGCGACGACGCGGCTTCCTGCCGAAAGCT
Organism: Acidobacteriota bacterium; assembly: GCA_029263435.1. Classification (GTDB taxonomy): domain Bacteria; phylum Acidobacteriota; class Vicinamibacteria; order Marinacidobacterales; family SMYC01; genus JAJCXL01. The sequence continues at coordinate 6,444 of JAJCXL010000264.1, forward strand.
CACGCGAAACGATCCCGGCCGCATCATTCGCGTTGTCCAGCAAGTAGCGCCGCGCCTGGCCGGCCATCGCGAGGCGGTCGAGCTCGTCACGGTCGACCGCATCACCGACGCCCACCACGCTCACGGGCACGCCGCCCACCGCGCTTCGATGCGCCAGCTGAGACAGTCTTTCGAGCTCGTGGCCGAGCTTCTTCGGAGTGACCAAGATGACGAGGCTCGTGCCGAGAGGCATCGTCGGGTCGTCGCCCGCGTGGACCCATCGGAGCGCGTTTGCGAGCGCGGCGCTCACGTCGCCTGAGGAGGCGGCTTCATCCAGGGCCACTCGGACCGGGCCATGGTGGAAGCTCTCCGGTGCGACGACTTCGCCTTGGCCGGGGATGATGAGGCGGAACCGGTCGCCCATCTGCTTCGACTGCTCGAGCGCTTCGATGAGTGCGCGCACGGAGGCTGGCGCCTCGTTCTCGACGTCGAGGACCACACCGATGTTCATTGGCGGCCGCCGTCGACCGCGAACCGCGGCGCCTGTCACCCCAACTTGAACCAAGACCCGGCTCGGCCCGCCGATGGCGCGACGATCCGCTTGCATCGATACGGACAGGGCTCCTCTGGCCGGCGCATCGAACGGTTGGTCGACCGGTCGCGCTTTAGCGTGAGGCGCCACCGCGAAGCCGGCACTTTCGAGTCGAGCTTTCAGCGCGCGGACCGCCGGGTCTCCCGGCTGATAAGTGTTGGACCAATAGCCCTTGGCTTCACGAAACGAAAGCCCGTCGACGCGGCTTCGGTCGAAGGCGGCTGATTCGCCGTCGGGCTCTTCCGAGCCGAAAGTGACCTCGACCTCGAACGTTCTCACCGGCTGGTCCGAAGACACGTACTTCCATTGCAGGACCGCTTCCTTCGCGGCGTCGTCGAGCGACGCGACCGAGCGCACGACGACTGCGTTGGTGACGTTGCCGGCGGCATCGACGGCGACGCGGAGAACGACGACGCCGATTGCGTTCTGGTCCTTGCCCGCCGCGGGGTAGACCGGATCGACATGGACTCGCTTCTCCGGAGCGACGGCGCTCGCGCGTCCTCCAAGGACACCTTTGAGTGCGTCGTCCGCGTCCGAGCGGGCGAAGCCCTCCTCCGCGGATGTATCGGCAGGCGCCGGGCTCGCGACACTTCCGGCGACGCCGAAATCAACCGCGACGTCCTCTAAAGGGGCGATGAGGGGGGACTCGCCCGTCACCGTAACGACGCCCTGGGTTCGTTTGCTTTTCTCCGCCAGACGCTCGTCTTCACCGACAGCCTCGGGGATTGCTTCCGCGACCTCGTTCTCTCGAAACTCCTGAACGAACTTTCGACGGACACTCGAGAGGTCTTCCTCGGGCGCTTCGGCTTCGCCGCTTAGGTATCCGAGCGATTTCAGCTCGTCCGTGGCTTGAAGCTCGGCGTTGTCCTCTTTTTTCGGGGTCTGGCCGCCGCCGCCTCCACCACCGGGCCCGGTGTTCAGAGTCATCGGCGCCCGCATCTCTTTGTGCCCGGTAAGCGTGATGTTGAGAGCGACGAAGCCGAGGACCGCGGCTGCAGCGAGCCCCAGCGCCCATTGCATCGACCGGCGCGGGCGCACCGGTCGCGTCAACTCCGGACGCGCAAGCAGCGTTTCGACGACGTCATCGGAAACGTCTTCAGGTCCGAGCGCGTCCAGCTCGAGCTCGACCGCGCGCGCGCGTTCCAGGAATTGCGTGCAGTCGTCGCAAGTTTCGAGGTGAGCCCGAAGAGCTTCGTCGTCCGGCATCAGCCCTTCGAGAGCGATGGTGTCTCGTAGTGTTCGGCAGGTCTCAGTCATGGCGAGCCTCGTTGCGTCTTTCATAGGCGTCGATGAGGCGAAGCCGTGCCCGTCTCACGTGGGTCTTCACTGTCGCGAGTGGGAGGCTTAGGCTCGACGCGATGTCTTGAAGCGGTAGTCTTTCGATCTTGGCGAGGATCAATACCTCTCGCTGCGGCATGGGTAGCGCGTGAATCGCTTTTCGAAGCCAGCTCGAAGTTTCTTTTGCGACAGCGATCGCCTCTCCATCCGGCGCGTCATCCGCAACCGTCAGAGCAGGATCGGCGTCGGCTTCCACGAGGAAGAGTGACCGCGCTCGCTTCTTCTTGAAGTAGGTACGCACCGTGTTGGCCACCACGGTGAACAACCATGGATGAAGAGGTCTCGCCGCGTCGTAGCGGTGAGCGCTCAAGTGGACCTTGACGAAGACGTCTTGAAACAAATCATCTCGGTCTGCCTCGGCGACGCCGCAACGCACCAGATAGCCGAAGACCGGCCTGCGGTAGCGCTCGACGAGCTCTCGAAACGCTCCCGGCTCACCTTCGCGGTGCGCCACCAAGAGCTTCTCTGCGGGCTCAGGTACCGGCTCGATCTCCATTTGCGCCAACCCTCTCATATCTCGACATACCTGAGGCGGCACAGAAAGTTTCAAAAAGTTTGGAGATTCACCGATTCACGATTTCAGCTTCGATCGCAGAAACTCACTGAGGGCCACAGCCTGGTTGTGCTCTTCGTCGCGGGCGCTAAAAACGAGCGTGACGGTCGAGGACCGAGCGTCGTCCACGAGGCCTTGCCAGAGCTCCGGTTGTCCCTCCAGCTCCTCGAAGTAACGACTCTTGAACTCTTCCCATCTCGAAGGGTCGTGTCCGAACCACTTTCGCAGGTCATGCGAGGGGCCGAGCTCTTTGTGCCACGCATCGATGCCCGCCTTTTCCTTGCTAACGCCCCTCGGCCACACGCGATCCACCAGGTAGCGCTTGCCGTCGCCCGGCTCGGCCGCGACGTAAATACGCTTTACCCGGACCCGCATCGTTCGAGTATAGAGGATAGAATCGCAAGCATGACCGAGCTTTCCGGGGCCAACGTGGTGATCACCGGCGCAGCGAGCGGACTAGGACGTCTCATGGCGGTCGAGATCGCTCGGAAGGGAGCGTCGGTCTCCCTATGGGATCTCGACGAGGAGAACCTCGAAGCGGTGGTTCGCGATATCAAGCGCGATTCGGGACGAGCCCGGGCGGTCGTTTGCGACGTCACGAATCGAGGCGCGGTCTACGAGTTCGCTCGAGACATGCGGCCAGTCGACGTGCTCATCAACAATGCGGGTGTCGTCAACGGTAAGAACCTCCTCGACATCGACGACAAAGAGATCATCCGGAGCATGGAAGTCAACGCGTTGTCGGTCTTTTGGATGCTCAAGGCGTTTCTCCCCAAGATGATCGAGCGCAATCGGGGCCACGTGGTCACCATCGCGTCGGCCGCGGGCCTCATCGGCGTGCCCCGTCTGAGTGACTATTGCGCCAGTAAGTTCGCGGCGGTCGGACTCGATGAATCGCTCCGTGCGGAGCTCAAACGCACCGCGCCGGGCGTCAAGACCACGATCGTCTGTCCTTATTATACGGACACCGGAATGTTCGAAGGGGTCCGGACCCGGTTCTCCTTCCTCCTCCCGATCCTGAAGCAAGACCGTGTCGTCTCCGGCATCGTCCGCGCCATCGAGCGAGATCGCGCCTCACTTCAGATGCCTTTTCTCGTGCGCAGCATTCCTTTGCTAAGGATCCTCCCGACGCCTTGGTTCGACGCCGTCGCACGAATGATGGGTATCAGCGCTTCGATGGACGCATTCGTTGGTCGTAGCGGTCCCGACGCCTAGTCTCGTAACCTCCATTCGGAAGGTGCGGCATTACCAACCCCGCTGAGCAAGTGACCGAAAAATGGACCAGGTCCAATTGTTGGGTTGTCTGCTGGTCGCTAGTGCGCGTTGTGTCACCTAGTTAGCGCGAGTTACGTTTCTCGTAAAAATGGACCAGGTCCCTTTTTTGGTTCGTAGCGGTCCCGGCGCCTAGTTTCATGGCCTCTTTTGCCAAGTTGCACGAATTCTTTGCGTCGTTTAAAATTTGACCATGCGGTCAGTAATTCAGCCAGACAGTCAGAAGCGTCGGCCGACCTTTATTGAGGAAGCGCGCCGTCGGCAGATCGTCCAGACAGCCATCCGGACCATCGCGACCCGAGGGTTCTCGCAGGCATCTCTCGCCGAGATCGCGAGAAAAGCCGGGATCAGCAAGGGCGTTATCTCCTACCACTTCGACGGGAAAGAGGCCCTCGTCGAGGAGATCCTCGCGAGCTTGCTCCGAGAGCCCGCCGACTTCGTCAAGGCACGCGTCGATCGGGAGAACAGACCGCTCGCGCAGCTTCGGGCCTATGTCGAGGCGAACTTCGAGTTCATGCGAACCCACCGCGACCACTACGTCGCGCTCGTGGACCTCTGGGGCCGCCGGCCGGACGCCGCGAGTGGTGGCAACCGATTCGATGCGGACGCGTATGAGCCGTCTCGGCACTACCTCGCACGCATCCTGGAGTCCGGGATCGAGCAAGGTGAGATTCGAGACGTCCCTTTGAGAACGACTGCCTCGCTCATTCAGGCCGCCATCGATGGTGTCATGTTGCAGTGGGTACTCGACGAAGACGCTCTCGACTTGGACGCCGCGATCTCGGAGGTGACCGACATGATCACCGGCCACGTCCGTCCCTTCAACAGTGAGGCCGCATCATGAGCAGCATCGATACCACCGGGATGTCCGAGGGAAAGAAGCGCGCGCTCGAGCTCACCGAGTCTTCCCGTGAAGGCTTTCTCGACTATCCGAGCTTCGCTGGATCCATCTTCATGGGCGAGCTGCCGCTTGCGATGGTCACGCCTTACCCCGAACGCCCCGAGGACCGGGACGAGCGAGGGAGAGCTTTTCTCGACCAGCTCGAAGCGTTCTTGCGCGAGCACGTCGATGCCGACCAGATCGATGAGGACGGCGAGATCCCCGAGCACGTCGTCGACGGCCTGAGACAGCTCGGCGCGTTCGGCATCAAGATCCCGAAGCAGTATGGCGGGCTCGGTTTGTCCCAACAGGTCTACACCCGCGCTGCCGTTCTCGTCGGAAGTTTCTGCGGCAGCATCTCCGCGCTACTCAGTGCTCATCAATCGATTGGCGTGCCGCAACCCTTGCTCTTGTTCGGTACCGACGCTCAGAAAGAGAAGTTCCTCCCCCGCGTTGCCGCTGGAGAGATTTCCGCCTTCGCGCTCACCGAGACCGGAGTCGGCTCCGACCCCGCACGTATGGAGACGCGAGCCGAGCCCACCGAAGACGGCACCCATTACGTCCTCAACGGTGAGAAGCTCTGGTGCACCAACGGCACCCGCGCCGCGCTTCTCGTCGTCATGGCAAAGACCCCGAGCGTGAAAGCCGGCGGTCGAGATCGCGTCACCGCCTTCGTCGTCGACGCCGACTCTCCCGGCGTAGAGGTCACCCACCGATCCCGCTTTCTCGGCCTGCGCGCGCTCTATAACGGCGTCATCCGATTCACGAACGTCGAAGTGCCGGCCGACAACATCATCGCAGCGGAAGGGAAAGGCCTTCGCGTCGCACTCACCACTTTGAACACCGGACGCATCACCCTTCCTGCCATGTGCGTCGGTCTCAGCAAGCGCTCGCTACGCTTGGCCATGGATTGGGCCAACGAGCGCGAGCAATGGGGCGCCACCATCGGAAAGCACGGCGCCATCGCCGACAAGATCGCGCACATCGCGTCGAGCATTTTTGCGATGGAGTCGATGACCTATCTCACTTCGGCGTTGGTCGATCGCAAGAGCGCCGACGTCCGCATCGAAGCGGCCATGTCCAAGATGTTCGCTTCGGAGGCCGCGTGGAAAAACGTCGATGAAGCCATGCAGATCATCGGTGGCCGTGGTTACGAGACCGCCGCTTCACAGAAAGCGCGAGGAGAGACCCCGCGTCCCATCGAGCGTGCGCTCAGAGACGCGCGCATCAACCGCATCTTCGAAGGCTCCACCGAGATCATGCAGCTGTTCATCGCAAGAGAAGCGATGGACCCGCACCTGCGCGTCGCCGGCAAAGTCATGGACTCGCGGCTACCGATGCGCGAGCGACTCGCCGCCGGATTGAAAGCGCTTGGCTTCTACGCGACGTGGTACCCAAAACAGTGGCTGCCCTCAGCCGCCGTCCCGAACGATATGGACCCGGCCTTGAGCAAGCACGTGCGCTACGCCGCCAAGACCAGCAAGAAGCTCGCGCGCCGGCTCTTTCATCAAATGGTGAAACACGGCCCCAAGCTCGAGCGCGAGCAGATGCTTCTCTCGCGCTTCGTCAACGTCGGCACGGAGCTCTTCGCCCAAACCGCCTCCGCGACCCGAGCCCAAGCGCTCATCGGTGCCGGCCATGACCGCCACGAGGTCGTCACGCTCGTCGAGCACTTCTGTATCGACTCCCGCCGCCGCATCGATCGCGCCTTCGAGGACGTCCGCGACAACAGCGACCGCGAAGGCTATCGGCTCGCCCAGCGCATGCTCGCGGGAGAGGCCTCGTGGCTGTTCGACGGTATCGTCCGCTTGGACCTTCGTCGAGCGTCCGAGCCCGAAGAGCCCGAGCAAGCACTCAGCGAGACGCGTCAAGAGCTTGCCTGACGACCCCCGTATTTGCTATCCTTTCGGGCTCCGGAAGCCATGGCGCGTGCGCCTGTAGCTCAGATGGATAGAGCGTCTGCCTCCGGAGCAGAAGGTCAGAGGTTCGAGTCCTCTCAGGCGTACCAGCCAAGAATTTCCCACCGAACGTGGG
>JAJCXL010000265.1 GCA_029263435.1 Acidobacteriota bacterium
GAGAGAAGGAGAGTTCGAGATCGCTTGTGCGGAGCTGTGTGGCTTCGGTCATTACCAAATGCGTGGATTTCTCCACGTCGTGTCGGAGTCGGCCTTCGAGGCCTGGATTCAAGAGAGGAGTCCTCGGTGAGCGAGGAAGCGATGGCCACGAGCAACGAAGCGGAGCTGTTGGAAACGTCTGAAGGGCATGAGCTCGGCTTTATTCGGAAGTACGTCTTCAGTACCGACCACAAGGTCATTGGCATTCAATACTGGTTCACCGCGGGCGTGATGGGTCTAGTGGGAGCGCTTCTCGCGGGTCTCATTCGTATGCAGCTGACCTGGCCTACGACCCCGTTTCCATTTCTCGAGAAGATCTTTCCGGTTGCTTATGCCGGCGGATTCATGAGCCCGGAGTTCTACACCTCGCTCGTCACGATGCACGGCACCATCATGATCTTCTTCTTCGTGTCGCTGGGCCTCGTGGCGGGGTTCGGAAACTATCTCATTCCGCTGATGGTCGGGGCTCGGGACATGGCGTTTCCGGCGCTCAACATGTTGTCCTACTGGACCGTAGTACCGGCGATCTTGATTGCCGGAGCGTCGTTCTTCGTGGAAGGTGGCGCCGCGGCCTCGGGATGGACGGCCTATCCTCCGCTCTCCGCGGTGCCCTCCGCGTCTCCGGGCTCCGGAACGGGGCAGACTCTGTGGCTCATCTCTGTGGCTTTGTTCATCGTGTCCTTCACGATGGGTGGCCTCAACTACGTCACCACGATCTTCAACTTGCGCGCGAAGGGTATGAGCCTCATGCGCATGCCGCTCACTATTTGGAGCCTCCTCATCGCTTCGATCATCGGCTTGCTGGCTTTTCCTCCTCTCACGGCGGCAGCGATCCTTCTGCTTTTGGACCGACACTTCGGCACGAGCTTTTACTTGCCCGAAGGTCTCTATATCGCCGGCGAGCTCATCCCCAACGGGGGAGGGAGCCCGCTCTTGTGGCAACACTTGTTCTGGTTCCTCGGCCACCCCGAAGTCTACGTGCTCATTCTCCCGGCGCTCGGGATTACGTTCGAAGTGTTGGTGCCCTTCGCCCGCCGTCCCGCCTTCGGTTATCGGACCACGGTGTGGTGTCTCGTCGCGATTGCCGGCCTGTCGATGGTCGTGTGGGGGCATCACATGTTCACCAGCGGCATGAACCCGCTCGTCGGCGAGTTCTTCTCGATCGGGACCTTGCTGATCACGATCCCCTCGACCGTGATCGGGGTCAACATGATCGCGACGTTGTGGGGAGGAAAGCTCCGTCTCACCACCGCGGCGATGTTCGCGATCGGCACGATCTGTTTTTTTGGAGTCGGTGGCTTTGGCGGTTTGTTCCTCGGCAACGCGGCCGCGGACATTCAGCTCCACGACACGGCGTTCGTGGTCGGTCACTTCCACTTCATGATCGGCGGGGTGACCTTTCTCGGGCTCCTCGCCGGCTCTTACTACTGGTTTCCGAAGATGTTCGGACGCGTGTTGAACGAGACGCTCGGAAAGCTCCATTTCTGGCTCACCGTGGTCCCGTTCTACGGCGTGTTCGGGACGATGCATTTCTACGGTCTCGCCGGCGCCCCCCGCCGCTACTACAACTTGACGCAATACGGGTACTTGGACAGCGTGAACGGGTGGATGCCCCTGGTCACGACGAGCTTCGCGGCGGCGATGGTCGTCGGCCAGTGTTTCTTTCTCCTCAATCTCACGAAGACGTTCTTGGGGAAGCGAAACGCCGACAACAACCCTTGGGAAGCCACCACGCTCGAGTGGGCGGCGGCGTCACCTCCGCCTCATGGAAACTGGGGTCCAGAAGCACCCGTTGTCCACCGCGGTCCCTACGAGTACGGCAATTCCGACGCCGACGAGGACTACGTCCATCAATGCGTGCCGCCGGAACGGGTCATCGCCCTGAGTTGAGAACCGAGTCGAAACGAGAGGAAAAGACAACCGATGTCTAGTCATTCGGCGGAAGCGTTGACCAGCGACGCCACGTTCCTGGGTATGAGCTGGAGAAAAACGATGATGTGGGTCTTCATCATCACCGACGGATTGTTATTCGCCGGCTTTCTCGCCAGCTACGGTTTCGCCCGTGCTGCGGCGCCGGAATGGCCCGACGCGCACGAGGTGTTTCATCTTTGGTTCATCTCTTTGATGACCTTCGTGCTCATTTCCTCCAGTGCGACGATGGCTACTGCGGTTGCGGCTGCGAAACGCGGCGACCACGCCACCGTCAAGAAGATGATTCTCGCGACCATCGTGGGTGGCACCGTGTTCTTGGGTATGCAGGCCGTGGAATGGAACGCCTTGTTCGCTCAGTCGGTGACGCTGAGCTCGAACCCCTGGGGCGTCGCCGCCTTCGGAAACTACTTCTTCACGATCACCGGTTTTCACGGCACGCACGTCTTGTCCGGAGTCATCATTCTCGCCGTCGTGTGGCTCAAGGCGCGCTCGGGTCGCGCGAACGCCGAAGGTGTCGAGATGGCAGGTCTCTATTGGCATTTCGTGGACTTGGTTTGGGTTTTTGTCTTCACGCTGTTTTATCTCATCTAGGTCGATCCGAGGGATTAGATGCAAGACATTTACAAGCCTCTTTGGAGAACGTGGGCGATCCTTCTCTCGTTGACCGCGGTCATGGTCCTCGTGGATGTCATGGAGCTGCCGCGACAGCTCATGGTGCTGGTGTTGCTCGGGGCGATGGCCGCGAAGGTGTTTCTCATTGGGTTCGAGTTCATGGATCTCAAGCGTGAGAAGTGGATCGTGGGAGTGGTGGTCACGTTCTCGATACTGTTTTTCGGCGCGTTCTTGTTCGCGTTCATCGTACCGGACGGCTTCGCCGTTCTCGCGGGTGGCCGGTGACACGGTGGGTGGTGACAGCCCTCGTCGCGGCGGTGGCGCTTCTTGGGGGCGACGAGGCTCTCGCCCAATGCGAGATGTGCCGGCAGGCTCTCGTTGGATCCGAGCAAGCCGTCGCGCTCGCACGCAAGCTCAACGTCGGGATCGTGTTTTTACTCGGGGCCCCGTTCGCGGTGGCAGCGACGATTGGGGTCGCGATGAGCCGAGCCCGACGCTCGACCATTGAATAACTTCGCGCCGTTCTCGTACAATGCGCAAAACAGGCGCACGATTTGGGTGAGCAAGAGATCCAGGACGACATCACGGGGGAACAGCTTCGCCTGTTCATGCGTAACCTCCTGGACGATCTCCGTGCGTTGGAGCGTATGCTCGCCGAAGGTTGGATCGAGACTGGCGTCCGACGGATCGGTGCCGAGCAGGAAATGTTTCTCGTCGGACCCGGGTTTCGCCCTGCTCCGCTCGCCACCGAGGTTCTCGCGGAGCTCTCCGACTCTCACTTCACGACCGAGCTTGCGCGATTCAACCTCGAAGCGAATCTCGACCCGCTGATTTTCGGCGGTGATTGTCTCTCCAAGATGGAGACCCAGCTCCAAAAGCTCGTGAACCAAGCGAGAGCCGCGGCTCAGAAATGTGGCGCGAACATCGCGCTTTGCGGAATTCTTCCGACGCTGCGAAAGTCGGATTTGGGCCTCGAGAACATGTCTCCCAATCCGCGCTACTTTGCTCTCAACCGGGCGATGACGAAGCTTCGCGGCGGCGCTTACGATTTCCAAATAAAGGGCGTGGACGAGCTCATCGTCAAACACGACTCCGTCATGCTCGAATCATGCAACACGAGCTTCCAAGTTCATTTCCAAGTGGACGCCGAGGAGTTCGCCCGACTGTACAACGTCGCTCAAGCCGTCGCCGCTCCGGTGCTCGCGGCGTGCTCGAACTCTCCGCTTCTGTTCGGCCGGAGGTTGTGGCGCGAGACTCGGATCGCTTTGTTCCAGCAAGCGGTCGACACCCGGGGGTCGAGTCACGATTTGCGCGAGCGCAGCCCGAGGGTGAGCTTCGGGCGATCGTGGGTCCAACGATCCGTCACGGAGCTCTTTCAAGAAGATGTGGCGCGGTTCAAGATCTTGCTCGGTGGAGATCTCGACGAAGACCCGTTCGCAAAGCTTCGTGCCAACGAGCCGCCGAAGCTCAAAGCGCTTCGCCTGCACAACGGAACGGTCTATCGGTGGAATCGTCCGTGCTACGGCATTACCGAGGGCAAAGCTCACCTCCGGATCGAGAATCGGTATATCCCGTCCGGGCCGAGCGTCGTCGACGAAGTCGCGAACGCCGCTCTTTGGTTCGGCGTCGTGAACGCCGTCGCCCACGACTGCGAAGACGTGACCAAAGTGATGGAGTTCGAGGATGCGCAGGTCAACTTCCTTACGGCGGCGCGCTACGGACTCGGCTCGGAGTTCCGATGGTTCGATGGTCGGGAGATCTCCGCGCGGGATCTTCTATTGAACGAGCTGCTGCCCGCCGCCCGCACTGGACTCGAGCGCGGCGGCGTCGATGCGGCCGATATCGAGCGCTATATCGGCGTGGTCGAGCAACGGATCCGCACCAAGCAGACCGGAGCCGAGTGGGCCCATCGTTCTCTCGCGGCGCTCAAAGGAAAAGGCAGCACGGGCGAGCGGATGAGCGCTCTGACCGCCGCCGCTGTCGCGCAGGAGACCGAAGGCAAGCCCGTCGGGGAGTGGCGACTGGCCGAGGCGACTGAAGCGGGCGGGTGGGAGCAACACTTCTACAAGGTCGAGCAGTTCATGACGACCGATTTATTCACCGTCACGGAAGACGAGCCCATCGATCTCGTGGCGAGCTTGATGGATTGGGAGAAGATCCGGCACGTGCCGGTCGAAGATCGAGACAACCGGCTCGTCGGACTCGTCTCTTATCGTTCGTTGATCCACCTCATGGCGCAAGGAGAGCTCTCGAAGAGGGATGACCCGATTCCAGTCAGCGAGATCATGAAGCGAGAGCTCACGACGGTGGAGCCCGGCACGACGACGCTCGAAGCGGTTCGCTTGATGAAGGAAAAAGGAATCGGCAGCCTTCCGGTCGTGAGGGATGGACGTCTCATCGGGATCGTCACCGAGCGTGACTTCATGGACATCGCGTCCGTGCTCCTGAAAGAGAAGCTCGAGACCTGATTCCCGGGAAACGGCGCTCCGCCGCCTCGAGGATCAGAACTTATCGGGTGTCGTGACGGCCGTGACCGCCTCGAGCTGGATCGGACCGTAGACGTGGGGGAACAGCTCTTCAGGCTCGCCGTACTCGTAGCGAAGGATGCTCTCGAGACGACGGGGGTCGATCTCTAAGACGACGAGACCGGTAGCGTTCGAGAAAATCCGCTCCCAGGTCGCACGGACTTGCTCTCGACTCGAGCAGTGGATGAACCCCTCGGAGCCGAGACTGTCATGTCGGTACGCACCCTGGGACTCGGCATCGCGCCAAGCGGTGAGGGTGGTGAGGTGGAAGATAGGCTCCGATGCGGCGGGAGTTGAGCGTGCGCGGGTCACTCGAGCTCTCTCGGGCGCCATAAGTGCTCCACCCGGATGGTTGCTCCGGGGTCGAGCTCTTGCCAAGTATCTATCTCGATCGCGAACACACCGAGCGCCGCGGTCGGGAAGGCTTCGACGCGGCCTGAGAGGATCCGGACGAGATCTTCCATGCCCGGGTTGTGCGCAACCAACATCGCGGTTGAGATGGGGTCCGGAAACGACTGCGCCTGGAGCAGGAGCTCGCCCGCGCTCGCCAAATAGAGCTCGTCTCTAAATTCGAGGGGACTCGAGACGCCGGCCGCTTCCGCGACCGCTTCCGCCGTGGCTCTTGCGCGCTTGGCAGTGGAGGACACGATGAGCTCCGGGACCAGGTCGTGAGACCGCAGGCGTCGTCCTACCATCGGCGCCGTGCGCTTCCCACGCTTGTTCAGCGGCCGCTCGTGGTCGGGCAAAGTGTCATCGCTCCAGCTCGACTTGGCGTGTCTGAGCAGCATCAATCTACGCATCGTGATCCTTTCACTCCGGAGAACGACTGGGCTTAGTGGTCACGGCAGAAGAATTCGTCTCCCGTCCAGTCACGATAGACGCGAGGAGAGGCGCCAGCAAACTCACCCACAGGCTGATGGCGGCGAATCGTACCCATTGGCGCAGCGGGATGGACTCGAGGGTTTGAGAGAGCGTCGCGACGGCCCACCAGATGAACGGTGCTCCCGCGATGCCGACGAGGAGCCACGCGCGTCGGTGCGCTCGGTTACCTTCTTCCGGATAGAGTCCGATCCGTTGGGCGATGACCCATCCGCCGAGCGCACCGGACAAGCCCCCCATCGCGGTCGCGGCGTTGACCTCGGGATAGGCGACAGCGAGCATGACGGGGGCAAGAAACCCCGCGCCGAGTCGAACACCAAACGGGAGAGCGGCGGCCCTTTCCGCGAGCGTGTCTTGGTATCGCATCGCGACCCAGACGAACGCGCCGCCGAGACACCACCCGGCGACGACATCGCTAGGATAGTGGACGCCTAGGTAGACTCTCGATATTCCGATGAGAGCGACGAGCAGAATAGCGGCCATCGTGAACCAGGTCCGCCGGGCGTGGGCCGCGAGCAATCCCCAAAACACCGCGGCTTGCTGGGCATGTCCGCTGGGAAAGCTATAGACCGTGGACGGCACTCTCAAATTCGCGATGTCGGCATAGACGAACGGTCGCGGTAACGCGATGAGATCCTTCAACACCGAGTTGACGTAGACGCTCATGACGAGGACCGCGAATACCCGCAGCCCGAGTCGCCACGAGACTCCCCACCAAAGAATCGGCACGAACGCGAGATACCCCGCGGTCGAGCCGAGATCGGTGACGAAGAGCATGCATCGAGTGAGCGTTTCAGACCGGTGGGCCGTCATCCACCGGATGACTTCGATGCCGAGATCGAGAAGCTCAGCCACCGCCAATCAAGCGTCGATAGACTTCCGGGTCGACGTTGCCGCCGGTCACGACGCAGCAGACGTTGCGCCCTTCGAACCGTTCGGGCTCGGTGAGGAGTGCTCCGATGGACAGGGCCCCGGTGGGCTCGACTTTCAGGTTCGCGCGTAGGAAAGCCAAGCGTACGGCATCCTCGATGTGAGCTTCCGGCACTTCCACGATACCCGCGAGACCGTCTTTCAAGATGGCCCAGTTATGCTCTCCCAAGCTCACGGTGCGAGCGCCGTCCGCGATGGTTTGGGGCTCACGCTCGTTTCGCACGATGCGGCCTTCACGAAGCGATCGAGCCGCGTCGTTTCCGATGAGCGGCTCCGCTCCGATCACCTGGGTCCGATCATTGCCGTGCGCGCGGATCCCCTGGACGATGCCGGCGCTCAAGCCGCCACCTCCCACCGGTACGATCACATCGTCGAAGTCATGGGGCGCGAGCTCCCAGCCGAGCGAAGCATTACCGTCGATCACGCGCGGGTCGTCATAGGCGCTGGCGACGAGCGCCTCGGGGTGTTCCTTCGCGAGCTCCGCGACGCGTTCCGCGCGGCTCTTGACCGTCACGTCCACCGGCTCGACTCGACCTCCATGTTCTCGGACGGCGTCGATCTTGACTTGAGCGGAGGTCTCCGGCATCACGATGATGGCGTTCTTGTTCAAGAGCTTGCACGCATAGGCCAAAGCTTGGCCGAAATTTCCCGAGGACGCCGTCAGGATGGTCTCCTCGGCGACGAGGCGAGCGAGATTGTAGGCCGCTCTAAACTTGAAGCTACCGGTATGTTGGAACGTCTCGCTCGCGATATGGAGATCTATACCTAGAGCGGTTCGAAGCCGTCGAGGCTCAATCAGTGTCGTGGGGCGAATAGCATCTTCGAGCGCGTCGGGTTTCGAGGTCATGGGCTCGGACATCTTATAATAGGCCGCCTCATGCGCGTGGACGCTCACGAGCACTTCTGGAGCTTGGGTGGAAACGCCGTCTCTTTTTATGCCTTGGAGGGGAAAGAATCATGAAGCTTCGCTGGCTCGGTCTCGTTGGGATGTGGGTGTCGTTCGGTTGCGGCACGACGGAGGACGTCCCGGCGGGGGGTGATGAGGTCCTCACTATCGCGGTCATTCCCAAAGGAACGACGCACTCGTTTTGGAGAGCGATTCACGCCGGTGCCGAGAAGGCCTCTCGGGAGCTGGGTCCCAGCGTCGAAGTGATCTGGAAAGGACCGGCTCGTGAGGACGACAGGGAGGCGCAGGTGGCGGAGGTCGAGAACTTCGTCAACCGAGGGGTCTCGGGGATCGTGCTCGCTCCAACCGATGACAAGGCACTGAGGCTGCCGGTTCGAAACGCGACCCGAGCGGGAGTTCCGGTCGTCATCATCGACTCCGCGCTCGACAGCGAAGACTATGTGAGCTTCGTCGCGACGGACAACTATCGAGGCGGACGCTTGGCCGGCGAGCGCATGGTCGAGACGACGGGCGGCAAAGCTCGAGTCATGATGCTTCGCTATATGGAAGGCTCGGCGAGTACGATGAAGCGCGAAGAGGGTTTCATGGACGTGCTGGCCGAACATCCGGGGATAGATATCGTGAGCTCGAACCAGCATGCGGGGGCCACGGCGGAGCTCGCCTATCAAGCGAGCGAGAACTTGCTCGCGCGCTTCAAGAACGCCGATGGCAGCTTGGAGGTGGATGGGATCTATTGTCCGAACGAGAGCAGTGCTTTCGGCATGCTCAGAGCCCTTCAAGACGCGGGGCTCGCAGGCTCCGTACAACTGATAGGGTTCGATGCTTCCGAGCAGATGGTCCGCGGTCTGGAGAACGGAGAGTTCGACGCGCTCGTGCTCCAAGATCCGGTGAAGATGGCCTATTTGGGCGTGAAGACCATGGTAGACCACCTGCGCGGCCGGACGGTTCCCGCGCGCTTGGATACCGGGGTCACCTTGATTACTCGAGACAACATGAATGAGCCTGCGATGCAGGAGCTCCTGCGGCCGGATGTCGACAAATGGCTGAACTAG
>JAJCXL010000266.1 GCA_029263435.1 Acidobacteriota bacterium
TGCGCGACACCGAGCCCCAGACGAAGCGGTCGAGCATGATGTCACCGATGATGGCAATCGGTTTGCCGCGCATGGCCTCGATCGCTTCCGCGGGTTTCATGGTGCCTCCTTGGCCGAGAGCCTACCCGAGGCTCCGTCGAGAATGAACGGGATCGCGATGATGAAAAGAAGAAGCATTTGAAGCTCGGAGTCTCCAAAGTTGTATTCGCCCATCCCCGCGAGGAACGTCGCCACCCAGACGCCCATCGCCCCCGCGCAAAGCGCACGTGCCCGACAACCGGGCGGGTACCGCCGGTAGCCGTCGACGCTGAAACCGTAGGCGGCGCCGACGAGCCAAAGCCTAGAGACCGCGCAGACCACTCCGCGCTCGGCGGCGATCTGCATGAAATTGTTGTGCAAGTGAAGGTTGTCCCTGACGGGAGCTTCTGGCGGGCGGTAAATCGGGTAGACCTCTGCGACCATGTTGGCGCCGACGCCCAGCCAAGGGTGCTGACGCACCATCGTAGCGCCCGCCTCCAGCATGTAAAGACGATCCCACCCGGACGTGTCGGGCTGAAAGAAGGAGCTCAGCCGGCGCTCGACATCCCGAGGCACGACGAGGGCTCCGACGACGGCGAGCAGCGGTGCCACCAACAACAGCCGACGGTCTTTCAAGAACGCGAGGAGGAGGCACCCGATGCCCATCCCGACCCACGCGCTTCGAGTCAATGTCAGGGCGAGTGTGACGGTGATGAGCGCGACGCTGAGGCCGAGAAAAACGCGATATCTGGAGCCTCTGAAAAGTAGCAAGCCGAAGGCCAGCACTCCAACTGCCATGAGGAGCCCCGAATAGGTCATGTAGTGACCCATGAAGCCCGTGATTCTGTGATCCAGATCGCCCTGGTCGCCGAAACGGTACTGCCACAGTCCGACGAGTGAGCCGATATCCGCGACCAGGATGAGCACGAGAACGAGTGCTTCCAGCGATTCGCTACGCTTTACCGTGCTCACGAGCATGAACGGCACTATCAATAACACGAGCTTCTTGCTCGCTTGCAGACTCGTTCCCGGGTCGAAGGACATTACGGCCGCGGCCAAGCTCGACCCGGCGTACAGCGCCAGTGGCATCACGATCGGCAACGAGACGAGAGACAGCTGCCCTCTGGCTGCCGCGACTGCCCAGGCACAAAGCACCACCGCGAGCACGATCTGGGAAGCCGCGATCGATATCTGGATGAGTGCCAGCCACAAAGCGATGCCTAGAAGAATGGGCGAGTGGCGCTCGAACAGCGCCGCCCAAGGAGGAGCGACTTCCCAGCTAGCGGTTCGTGCAGGCATTCGAGCGGGATTCTAGCCCGGATTCCTCGGGGGCGGGTCGTCGAACGCCGCCCGAAGTGGGAGAGCGTTTCACGATCCCTCGAGCGTGGGACTCGCTCCGGCGGCGCCATCGTGATCTACGGGCCGTTTCCTCGCCCAAAGCGTTATAATCGGGGAAGAATGCCGAAGAGAGCATCGTTTTGGACGAGCGCAATCTTACTGGCCGTCGCGTCTTGGGCACCGGCGCAAGAGGCTTCGACGACGGACCAGAAAGCTGAGTCCTACTACCACTATTGCCTGGCTCGCATGCATGAAATGCAGATGCAGGGGGCCGAGGCCATAGAGAACTATCAACGCGCCGCGGCTCTCGATCCGACCGCCGCCTATCCTCACGTGGCGCTCGCCAGTCTCTATCAGCGGACCCGCCAGGCGGATCTCGCCCTCGAAAGCGTCAAGCGCGCCTTAGAGCTCGATCCCGACGTGGCTTCGGCACAGAGGATTCTCGGAACACTCTACTTTTCGATGCTTCGCAATGGTGGCTCGCCCGAGCTCGCGCCCCAGGCCGTGGAGGCTTTTCGAAACGCGGTGCGCTTGGAGCCCGGCGATATGGAGAGCCGCAGCGATCTCGCGCGCCTTCTCATCGCGAGCCGTGAGCCCGCCGAGGCTGGTGAGCACTTGGCGGAGATCATCAAGTTCAACGCCCGCGCGTATTACGAAATGTTCTTGCTCGCGCAAGTAAGGCGCGAAGAGGGGGATGTCGACGCTGCGATAGAGCTTCTCGAGCAATCGATAGCCGTCGAGCCGCGCCAACCACAAGCACGAGAAATGCTCGTGGAGCTATTGCAGCAGGAACGCCGATTCGCGGATCTCTCCGAGCTTTACGCCAATGTTTTGGAAGCGGACGCCACCGACTTGGATGCACGCATTCGGCTCGCCGACGCGCTCGCGAACGAAGGTCGGCTCGAAGAATCCGTACGAGAGTTCGAGAAAGCACTTGCCGAAGATCCCACCAACGTCATCGTTCTCGTCGGGCTCGGCATGGTGCAAAGGGAGCTCCTTCGGCTCGATGAAGCCGAAGCACTCCTCAAAAAAGCGATCGCCTCAGCGCCGTCCCATGTGTTGGCGCGCTACACCTTGGCCTCCATCTACGAGCAGAAACGTCAATACGTCGCCGCGCAGACGCAATGGCAGGAGCTACTCGAGATCCCCGACCCGAGCCCGGAGGTCGGCTCTCGCCGTGCCGAGTATTGGGCCCACCTCGGGTTCGCCCACGAGCAGCTCGGTCGCCTCGACGACGCGGTCGCAGCGTTTTCGGAAGCGCGCCAGCTGGCGGAAGGCGATCCGCGCTTCGAAATGTTCTTCATTCAGGGACTGCTCACCGCGGAGAGGGCCGAAGAAGCTCTGCGAGCCGTCGAAAGCGTCCTCGAGAAGGACGCGGACAGCCCACGATTTCTCGCCCTCAAAGCCCGCGCTCTCGACGCGAGCGGTGACGGGGACGACGCTCTGGCCATGATGCTCACCCTCGCGGATGAGCATCCGGACGAGGATGTCTTCGCCCAAGCCGTCGTCGACCAGTACCATCGGGACAAGAAATTCGAGGCGTCCGAAGCGTTCCTGCGCGAGCGCCTGAAGGGCTCCCCGGACGATCCGAACCTGCAGTTCCAGCTCGCCGCGACCCTCGAGCGTCAGGGCAAAGTGGACGAGGCCGAGGCCGTCTTCGAGAGTATTTTGCGGCGGGATCCGGATAGCGCGGCCGCGCTGAATTACTTGGGCTACATGCTCGCGGACCACAATCGTCGCCTCGACGAGTCGCTGGATTTCGTCAAGCGCGCGCTGTCCCAAGACCCGTATAACGGGGCGTATCTCGACAGCCTTGGATGGGTGTATTACCGAAGGGGCGAGCTCGATCTTGCCGAGGAGAACCTCCTCAAAGCTATCGACGCGATGCGACTCACCGGAGTGGTCTACGATCACTTGGGTGACCTCTATCTCGAAAAAGGCGATCCGGCGCAAGCGGTTGAATACTGGAAGAAAGCTCTCGACCAGGACGATGACGAAGTCGAGCGCGACGAGGTCGCCGCGAAGATCGAGCGCGCCACTTCCGGCCAGTGACGGCCTGGCGCAGCGTTCTCGTTCCCATCGCTCTCGTTGCTCTCTCGATCGGGTGCAAGCGCTCCGGCGCATCGGCGGATGTCGAGCCTCGAGTCCCCGTCGAACGCGCCGAGATCGATGAGGCCTTGAAGCAGAATCGGAGCGATGCGGATTCGGTCCGTCGCTATCAAGGCTTCGTTCGAATCCGCGGCCGCGGCCCGGAGGGTGGGTTCAGCGGCCGGCTCGTCGTCATCTTCGAGCGCCCGAGCAGCCTCCGCATCGAGCTCCTGGGCGCGTTCGGGGCGACGCGTTGGGCAGCGGTTGCCACGGAGTCCGGGATAAGAGTGGTGTTTCCCGGGCCGCGCCAATATGTCGAGGAGAGAGACGTCGCGGATGTCGTTGGCCGGCTCCTGGGGGTGCGCCTCGAACCGAATGAAGTCATGGCCCTCATGTCGGGCTCGGGCGTAGAGCTCGCGACCGTCGAGCCAAGTGAGGCTTACCGTCAAGGTGCTACCCGAGTGGTGCTCTTTGCGGGCGGAGGGCGCCTCGAGCTCTCCGACGAGGATCAGATTCTGTCAGCGCAAACGCGGAGCTACCGAGCCCGCTATCCCACCTCCTGGAAACGGGCTCGACGCCAGATCCCCGACCGGCTGGAGCTCACGACCGATCAAATCAGCGCGACGCTCACCGTCGAAGCGGTGGATGTCAACGTGGCTCTCGACGACGAAGCCTTTACGCTGGAAGTGCCGGCCGGCGCAGTTCGTCTCGAGCCCTCCGACGTGGCCGGCGAGGCGGTGTTCGTCGCCAGTCCGTCACCACCCCGGAAACGTTGAGCACGTGAGCTCGGTGAGACCTCTCGTCGCGCGTGCCTACGCGAAAGTGAATCTCGGCCTCGAGATCCTCGGCCGGCGCGAGGACGGCTATCACGAGATCCGTACCATCCTTCAGACCGTCGACTTCAGGGATGAGCTCACGTTTCGCCCCGCAGGCGAGGGCGTGGCTCTGACGACGAGCTCGCAGACGTTGTCGACCGGGCCGGATAATTTGGTCATGCGGGCAGCCGCTCTCCTCTCGGAGAACCGCGCCGTCGGCGGGGTCGCGATCCATCTGGACAAGCGGATCCCGGAAGGTATGGGGCTGGGCGGAGGAAGCGCGGACGCGGCCGTGACCTTGCGGGCGCTCAACCGGTTGTGGGAGCTGGACCTCTCGGCGGAGCAGCTGCACCGGCTAGCGGAGCGGATCGGGATGGACGTGCCGTTTTTTCTGTACGGAGGCACGGCCGTCGCGGTGTCGAAAGGCTCCGAGCTCTATCCCCTCCCATTCGAGGGGGAAGCTCCAATCGTGTTGATTCTGCCCGACTTCTCGATCTCGACCGCAGCGGCCTATTCCAGATTACGTTTGACAAAGAAACACTCGGATCTTAAACTCCAGCACTTCGCTTGGCGTGTTCCATTTGTCGGGGACTCGTTGGGCGACCTGGTGAATCATCTGGAGGGAGCGACGGGCGAACACGCGCCTGCCATCGAACGCCATAAGAACCGGCTCCTGGAGCTGGGAGCGACGAGTTCGATGATGTCAGGCAGCGGTGCCGCGGTTTTCGGAATGTTTCGCGACCGGAAGACGGCCGATAACGCCGCGAGCACGCTGACCCAGGGCGGTATCCGTGCCATAGCCACCAAGACCATCAGCAGGAAAGCCTACAGCGAACTCTGGCTTTCGGACACGGATTGAGAAGGGTCTGGACGGAGAGCTTCCATGGATATCACCGAGGTCCGAGTTTTTCCCGTCGATGATGACAAACTGAAAGCGTTCGTCTCTATCATCTTGGACGATTGCTTCGTCATCAGTGACATCAAGGTCATTCATGGGCCGAAGGGACTCTTCGTTTCCATGCCGAGCAAGAAGCGTAAGGACGGTACTTTTCGTGACATCGCGCATCCTCTTAATAGCGACACCCGACGGCGGATGGAGGAGCAGATCTTGTCGCACTATCGCACCGAGGTGGTAGACGGAAAAGAGCTAGAATCGCGAGTATTGACGGAAGGGGCGACGACACCCGAGGCTCCTAGCCCCGCGGGTCCGTCGGGCGAGCTCTAGCTCCATTTCTCACCGCCATCCGAAGACTCGAGCGACTCCTTAGTTGATGATGATTGACGGTTGATGGACGACGGCCGAGGGCTGATGCCATCACCGGCATTCGGTTGCGACGTCGTATACGAGTTGGGGCGTGGCCAAGCGGTTAAGGCACCGGACTTTGAATCCGGTATTCGAAGGTTCGAATCCTTCCGCCCCAGCCATCCTTGCTAAATCAAATCCAGCAGCACGGTTCACTGAGTACTGAACACGGAACAACAAACGTGATCGACGAGCGCGCTTTGGCGCCGTCTCGCCGGTGAGGGGGACACCAGCAGCATGGGAAGACCTTTGAAGCTTTTTGGCGGAAGCTCGAATCCGCGCTTGAACGAGGCGATCGCAAAGAGCCTCGGTGTGCCGATGGGAGAGGCGACTCTCAAGAGATTCGCGGATAGCGAAGTGTCGTTTCAAATCACGGAGAACGTTCGGGGCGCGGATGTCTTCGTGGTCCAGCCGACGTCTCCGCCGGTGAACGAGCATCTGGTCGAGATGCTCGTGATGATCGATGCGTTCAAACGAGCGTCTGCGGGGAGAATCACCGCGGTGTTGCCGTATTACGGTTACGCTCGCCAGGATCGAAAAGATCGTCCCCGGGTGCCGATTACGGCGAAGCTCGTGGCAGACCTCTTGTCTACCGCCGGGACCAACCGTGTGATCACGATGGACCTCCATGTGGGGCAGATCCAGGGATTTTTCGACATCCCGGTCGACCATTTGTTCTCGGCTCCGGTAATGCTGGACCATATTTCCTCGATGAATCTGGGGCCTATCGTCATCGTGTCCCCGGATGCGGGCGGCGTCGAGCGAGCTCGGGCCTATGCGAAGCGTCTCAAGGTCTCCTTGGCGGTCATGGACAAGAGGCGGGGAGGCAATCTCGAGATCGAGATGATCCACGTGATCGGTGACGTCGCCGGAAAGACGGCCCTCATCGTCGATGATATGTGCGACTCCGCGGGGACTTTGGTCAGAGCGGTGGACGCACTCTTGGAAGCGGGCGCGTCGCGCGCTCTAGCGGTGTGTACCCACCCGGTGCTTTCCCCCCCGGCGATCGACCGGATTCTGGAATCGCCCATCGAGCGCCTGATCGTGTCAGATACGATACCTCTCAGGCCGGACGCCGTGGCCTGCGAGAAAATCCACGTGCTCTCCGTGGCGGGACTCTTGGGGCAAGCGATTCAGAGCGTTCACGAGGAAACCTCGGTAAGCTCGTTATTCGTGTGACGAGCCGGGTTCGACCGCTCGAAACACCTGTAGTATACTCTCGGGCTGCCCGTTTCGGGCGGTTGGAAAGGAAAGATTAGATGGCATCCTTGATGATGGAGGCTGAGCTTCGCACGGGTTTCGGCAAAGGCCCGAACCGACAGCTGCGGCGTGCCGGAAAGATCCCGGCAATCCTCTATGGCAGTGGAAAAGACGCGGTCCCGCTCGCGGTGGACCCGAAATCAGTGATCAGCATCATTCGCTCTCATGGTGGTGTGAACACGATATTCGAGCTAGGTATTTCCGGCCAGAAAACAAAAGAGAACGTCATGATTCGGGAGTTTCAGATCGAGCCGGTCGACCACGCGATGCTCCACGCGGATTTCGTGCGCGTCGCGATGGATAAAGAAATGACGCTCATGGTCGCGATCGAGCTCGAAGGCATCGCGGAGGGGGTCAAGACCGGTGGTGGCACGTTGGATTTCATCACCCGCTCGGTGGAGATCTCCTGTTTCCCGAAAGACATCCCGGAGACGATCGTCGTCAACGTCGAAGCGCTCGAGATCGGCGACTATATCCGCTCCGCTTCTTTGCAGCTTCCCGACGGCGTTAGCCTCGTTTCCGACGACAACGTTGTCGTTGTTCACGTGCTCGAGCCCAAGGTCGAAGAGGTCGAGGAGCCGGAGGAAGGTGCCGAGGGTGCCGTCGAAGGTGCCGAGGACGCTGGCGCTTCGAAGGACGATTCGTCAGAGGAGGGCCCGGCCAAGGATTAGATTCCTGGGCAGAGGCAGTGCGATTGCTGGTAGGGTTGGGGAATCCCGGCCCGCGGTACGAGGCCACACGGCACAATGTGGGCTTCGACGCCTTGGACCGGTTGTTGCGCGTGAGCGGAGGCCGCTGGAACGCGTCGAGTGATAGCTTCGTCGCCGCGGAAGTCTTTGTGTTTGGCCGGCAGGTAACGCTTTTGAGACCGTTGACTTTTATGAATGCGAGTGGAGGGCCGGTGGCCGAGTTCGTCGAATCTCGGAGGATCGATCGTCAGGACGTGCTCGTCTACTACGACGACGTCGCGCTTCCGCTGGGAAGCCTCCGTCTTCGTCCTCGAGGTAGTAGCGGGGGGCACAACGGACTCGCCTCGATTCTCGAAACGTTGGGCTCGACGGATGTGCCCCGGTTTCGTATCGGTATTCGATCGGCTGTGGAGGATGCGGATAACGCGGTGGATGCCGTGAGCTCCGTGCCTCGAGATCTCGCCGAATTTGTGTTGGCGCCCTTCTCCGTAGAGGAGCGCCCTGTGGTCCATGAAGTTCTCGACCGCGTCGTCGACGCAACCCGCGTGGTCTTGATCGACGGCATGACGACCGCGATGTCCCGTTTCAACGGGGCCATCGATCGCGGCCGAGATTAAGGAGGATGGCTTGCGTAGCTACGAGTTGATGTACATCTTGGATCCGAGTCTCGACGAGGATGCCTCCGGCGCCTTGTTGGGTCGGATCGGAGAGCTAATGTCCAAGGAAGGGGTCGAAGTCGAAAAGACGGAGCCCTGGGGAAAACGGCGACTGGCCTATGCGGTCAAAGGCCACTGGGAAGGGACCTACGTCCTGAGCTATTTGAAAGCCGAGCCCACGGCCGTTTCCGAGATCGAGCGTCGTCTCCGCGTCACCGATGGCGTCTTGCGTTTTCTGACGGTCCGGATCGACGAGACGAACGCAAAGCTCGAGCGTCAGAGAGCCCATAAGGCAGAGGGTCGAGTCGCACGCAAGAAGCGCAAAGGCGCCGCGACGGCCGCTGCGGCAACCCCAGCGCCTGCTGCTGCAACCCCAGCGCCCGCTGCTGCAACCCCAGCGGCCGCTGCTGCACCTCCAGCGCCTACTGCTGAAACAACCCCACCGCCCGCGGAAACCGCTGTTTCCCCGGCGCCGACCGAGGCTGCCGCTGCGGCCGAACCCGAAGCCGCGCCGGCCAAAGCCGCGGACGCCGAGAAGGAGAGCTAGATGCCACAGAAGCGATCGAGTGATTCGAGTGGACCCAAACGTGGCAAGAGACGATTCTACTATCGTCGCGCGAAGGTCAATCCGTTGCTGGACAAAGTCGACTACATCGACTGGAAGGACTTCCGGCTGCTGTCGAACTTTACGCCCGAACGGAGCAAGATTCTCCCCCGACGGATCTCCAGAGCCGGTGCGCATGCCCAGCGGATGCTCAAGACCGCGATCAAGCGCGCGCGTTACATGGCGTTGCTTCCGTATTCGTAGACCCGTCGGGCGCGGCGCGCGCACCATCCGCGCGCGCGAGCCCTACACATTAAGGAGCCAACCATGCGTTTGATTCTGCGCGAAGAAGTCGACCACCTCGGTCGGCGCGGAGACATCGTCAACGTCGCCCGAGGGTACGCGCGGAACTTTCTGCTTCCGAAGCGTCTCGCGATGGAAGTGAATGACGACAACCTCCGCATCGTTGAGAAAGAGAAGAAGATCTACGAGGCGAAACTCGCTAAAGAGAAAGTCGAGGCGGAGGAGTTCGCGACGACCTTCTCCGGCGTGAAGCTCTCGTTCATCCGTCGCGTTCACGGAGAGGCCGAGGAGCTCTATGGCTCCGTCTCGGTGACCGACATCGCTGAGGCCCTCGAAGCCAAAGGCGTGACCGTGGAGCGTCGGCGAATCGTCTTACCCGAGCCGATCAAAGCGCTCGGCGAGTTCGAAGTCGAGGTCAAGTTGCATCCAGAAGTCAGCGTCGCCGTGCCGGTGACGGTGGAGCGCGATCCGGACTCGGCAGTCGAAGCGTCAGAAGTTGAAAAAGGCGCTGAAGCTGCGGAGCCTGCTTCCGAAGTGACCGACGGCTAGTCCGATCGGACGAGCTCCCAGGGCACGGTAAGAGCCGTGCTGCTGACGGAGGATGGCGCCGGTCCGGTGTCGCGGACTATGCTAAGCGTGCGAAGCCCTGGGGGTCGAGGGCGCGGCGTCTCGAAACGAGCGTCGAGGGCAAATCGCGGATATAAGGATTCTAGGACTTGGCGCAAGATTACACCGCTCTCGAGCGGGCGATGCCTCACAATCTCGAGGCGGAGCGTACCGTCTTGGGCGCGATCCTCATCGAGAATGAAGCCTTCCACAACGCGTCGGAGATCCTGACCGAGTCGGATTTCTATCGCGACGCGCATCGCAAGATCTTTGCTCGGATGTGCGGGTTGTCCGAGCGAGGAGACGCTATAGACCTCGTCACTCTCAAAGAGGAGCTGACCCGGGCGGGCGATCTCGAGCCGGCTGGAGGCGTCGCCTATCTGAGCTCACTCGTCGAAGGCGTTCCCCGCGCCACGAACGTTCCCTATTACTCCCGCATCGTCAAGGACAAGTCCGTCCTTCGAAATTTGATCTCGGCGGCGAATCGGATCAGCCGAGCCGCCTTCGATCAGCCGGAGGAGACCCAGAGCGTTCTCGACGAAGCGGAGAAATCGATCTTCGAGATCGCGGAAGGCGCTATCCGCACCGGTTTCGAGCCGGTGGGGACCATCGTCAAGTCTGCGTTCAAGATGATTGACGAGCTCGCCGAGAAAAAAGGGCTCGTCAGCGGTATCCCGACCGGGTTCATCGAGTTCGACGAGCTCACCTCGGGGCTTCAGCGCTCGGACCTCATCATCGTGGCGGCTCGACCCTCGATGGGGAAGACCGCACTTTGCATGAACATTGCCCAGCACGTCGGCACCAAAACCAACGGCACCGTCGGTGTCTTCAGCCTGGAAATGTCCAAGGAGCAGCTGGTGATCCGCATGCTGTGCGGCGAGTCGCGCGTCGACATGCACAAGCTGCGCTCCGGCTACCTTTCGGAGAAAGACTGGGCCAAGCTGGTGCAAGGGGTCTCGGATCTTTCCCAAGCCAAGGTATTCATCGACGACACGCCGTCGATCTCGGTCATGGAGATGCGAGCGAAGACCCGCCGCCTGAAGCTGGAGTTCGGCCTCGACCTCGTCATCGTCGACTACCTCCAGCTCATGCAAGGGCGCGGTCGGTTCGACAATCGCAACCAAGAGATTGCCAGTATCAGCCGGGCGCTCAAAGGCCTCGCCAAGGAGCTCAACGTTCCGGTGGTCGCGCTGTCGCAACTCTCGCGCGCGCCGGAAGGGCGCGGCGATCATCGACCGCAGCTGTCGGACTTGAGAGAGTCGGGAGCGCTCGAGCAAGATGCGGATGTCGTGGTGTTCATCTTCCGGGAAGAGGTCTATAACGAGACCCCTGACAATCGTGGTATCGCGGAGCTCATCATCGGTAAACAAAGAAATGGTCCGATCGGCAATATCAAGATGGCATTCGTCAAGGAGCACACCCGCTTCGAGAATCTCGAGTGGCGCCACGACGAGGTGATCTAGCACCGCCTCCGGCCCTCGATCCGAAGCGACGAGCCAAGCCGGCAGGGCACTCGCCGCTGCCGGCTGGTATAATTTTTCAACTAGCTGTAGAAGCCTTTCAAAATTCCCGAGGCCTCATTCGGTCCATGGCCAAGCTCAAAACCTCTTTCGTTTGCCAGCAATGCGGCGCCTCCGCCGCCAAATGGCTGGGGCGATGTCCGGACTGCGACTCTTGGAACAGTCTGGTCGAGGAGAATGCCCCACCGTCCGGTTCGGGGAGGCAGCTTTCGAGCATTGGCGCAAACGTTCGTCCATTGCGGTATCCGGATGTCGACACCGATGACGAGATGCGGAGTGCGAGCGGTATCCCCGAGTTCGATCGGGTGCTCGGAGGCGGCATCGTTTCGGGCTCCCTCGTACTCATCGGGGGCGATCCCGGAATCGGTAAGTCCACTCTGCTCTTGCAAGTCGCGGCGGCGCACCCGGGCAAAGTCCTCTATGTCAGCGGAGAGGAGTCGGAGCGTCAAATCAAGCTTCGCGGCGAGCGGCTCGGCGTCGAGTCGAGCTCTCTGCTGCTATATACCGAGACTCAGCTCGAACGGATCGTCGACGAGCTTCGGAGCTCCAAACCGTCTCTCGTGATCCTCGATTCCGTGCAGACGGTGTTCTCCTCGAAGTTCTCTTCCTCGCCCGGCAGTATCAGCCAGGTGCGCGAAGTGACCGCGGAGCTCCTCTACTTCGCGAAATCGACATCGACGCCGGTATTTCTCATCGGACACGTGAATAAAGAGGGGAACCTCGCCGGACCCAAAGCGTTGGAGCACATGGTCGATACCGTTCTCTATTTCGAGGGGGATGGCAGCCATGCGCACCGCGTCGTGCGTGCGGTCAAGAATCGCTATGGTGCGGCGGGTGAGCTCGGTGTGTTCGAGATGACCTCGACCGGCCTCGAGCCGGTGGACAATCCTTCCGGGCTCTTTCTTTCCGAGCGGCCCGAGAATGCCTCGGGCTCCGTCGTCGTCTGCTCCCTCGAAGGGACGAGACCACTCCTTCTCGAGATTCAAACCTTGACCTCGACCTCGAGCTTCGGCTACCCGCGCCGAGTCGCTTTGGGTGTCGACCCGGCACGGGTGTCGCTATTGCTCGCGGTGCTCGAAAAACGGGCGGGGCTGTCTTTGGCCGGTGAAGATGTCTACGTAAACGTCGCCGGAGGCATGAACGTGAGCGAGCCGGCGTCGGACGTGGGGTTGGTCGCGTCCATGGCCTCGAGCTTTCGCGGTCAGCCGCTCGACTCTGATACGGTGTTCATCGGTGAAGTCGGTCTGTCCGGGGAAGTGCGGCGTGCTCAGCAAGTGCCGCTTCGGGTGAAAGAGATCGCCCGCCTCGGTTTTGGGCGAGCGCTGATTCCGGCGGGAAATCTACCATTGGACGACCCACCGAAAGGCGTCGAGCTCATCCCCTTGAGGAACGTTTCCGAGCTCATGGAGCTCATCTTCTGACCGGATCGTCGAAACCAACGGTTCGAGTTCGAGAGTCACTCGCTATGTGGATTTTATTGGTTCGCGCAATGTTACTGGGTGGAATGGCCGCTGCCGCCGTCGCCTATGGCTTGCTGCCGTGGGGCACCGCGGCGAATGCCGGTCTCGGGGCTCTCATCGGGGTGGGCATCATCGTCCTCGAGACGCGCATCCGGATGGTGAGCGCCAAAGAAGTGGCTGGGGGCTTCGCGGGAGCACTCCTCGGCGTGCTCGTCGCCTTGCTCGTGAGCGTCCCGCTCGGAAAGATCTCTGTGTCTCCCGGCGCGCACACTTTTTGGCAATCGCTCGTGTTGCTCTTGTTCACTTATGTGGGGCTGATGCTCGGCTGGAAACGGGGCGAGTGGTTCGACCCGCTTTCGATCAAAGCCTATTTCGAAGGGGCCCCCGTCCAAAAGAAGACCTACAAGATTCTCGACACGAGCGTCATCATCGACGGCAGGATCGCGGACCTTTGTGAGACCGGCTTCATGGACGGTACCCTCATCATTGCTCAGTTCGTGCTCAGAGAGCTCCAGCAAGTTGCGGATTCCGCGGATTCACTCAAGAGGAATCGTGGCCGGCGCGGCCTCGACATCTTGCAGAAAGTGCGGAAGATGAGCGACATCGACGTGGAGGTCTCGGAGCTCGATTATCCGGACGTGAAAGAAGTCGATCTCAAGCTCATCGAGCTCGCGAAAGAGCTCGGTGCGAAGATCGTCACCAACGACTTCAACCTCAATAAGGTGGCTCAAGTGCGAGGGGTGTCGGTGCTCAACATCAACGAGCTCGCGAATGCTCTCAAGCCGGTGGTGTTGCCGGGTGAGTTCATGCGAGTGTTCATTCTCAAAGAAGGCAAAGAATACAATCAGGGCGTCGCTTATCTCGACGACGGGACGATGGTCGTTGTCGACAACGCGCGCAATCTTCTCGGTCAAAACGTCGACGTCACCGTGACGAGCGTGCTCCAAACGACCGCGGGCAAGATGATCTTCGGCAAGGCCATCGACGTGAACACGCCTGTCGCGGCGCCGCGCTAGCCACCAGGCATCCGTCGGGTCCACGTCCACAGGTCGTTTTCTCAACCAGGTTCCAGGGAGGCGCGTCATCGACTGGCTAAAGCTACGCACCCTGCTCTGGTTCATCCCGCTCGTCACGATCAGCACGGTCCTTTGCGGGACGACCTCACTCCTTCTCGCGGTGATCTTCCGCTCGGGGGACCCTTCACATCGGGTGGCGAGCTTTTGGGCTTGGACCATTCTCCGAATCTGCGGTATCCGCGTGAAGCTCCACGGGGCGGAGAACCTCGTCGCTGGCGATGCCTATGTATTGGCGTCGAACCATCAGAGCTTGTTCGACACCCCGATCCTCTTCGCCTACCTGCCACTCTCGTTCCGCATTCTCTACAAGAAATCGCTGAACAGAATTCCATTTCTCGGTTGGCATATCTACATGAGTGGACACGTCGCGGTCGAGAGGCACAACCCGACCAAGGCCAGAGAGAGCTTGGACCATGCGGCTGAGCGCATCCGCACGGGGACGTCGGTCGCCGTTTTTCCCGAGGGAACGAGGAGCTACGATGGGGTGATGCGCCCGTTCAAGAAAGGCAGCTTCCGGCTTGCGATCAAAGCCGGCTCGCCGGTGGTGCCGATCACCATCGTCGATAGCCATCGGGTCATGCGTCGAGGGCGGGTGACCGTGTATCCGCGGACGGTCGAGCTCTGGATTCATCCGCCCATCTCGGTGGGCGGGCTGACGGAAGAAGACGCGTCGGCACTCATGAACGACGTTCGGAAAGTCATCCACCAATCGCTCGAACAGCGCCGTGGGAAGTCTTCTTGATCCAGACCGCTGCGATCATCGTCGGTGCCGGCGCCTCGAGCCGATTTGGAGCCGACGTTCCGAAGCAGTTCGTATCTCTTCTCGGAAAGCCGCTACTGGCGCATACCATCGCACGCTTTCGGAGCTGCCCGGCCGTTTCGAGGATCGTGGTCGTCCTCCCGCACGACGGCTTCGAGTCCCACCGTGCTCTCATCCAGCCTTTCATCGGCGCCGGTGACACGCTCGTCGCCGGAGGGGACACCCGCCAGGCCTCCGCCTGGGCGGGGCTCGAGGTGCTCGATATCGACCCCGATGGCCTCGTTGCGGTTCACGACGGAGCCCGTCCACTGGTGGAGAGCGCTCTCATCGAGCGGGTCGCGGCCCGAACGGCTGAGACCGGTGCCGCTATTGCGGCCGTTCCAGTCGTCGAGACCTTGAAAGAAGTCGACCCCGAGCTCGCGATCCGGCGGACGGTCGACAGGAAGCTCTTCTATCGAGCCCAAACGCCACAATGTTTCCGCGCGCGTGTGCTCGTGGCGGCATTCGAAGCCGCGCAGAGCCAAGGCTATGTTGGCACGGATGAGGCGGCGCTCGTCGAGCGCACCGGTGTTAGCATCAGCATCGTGGAAGGCAGTGAGCACAACATCAAAGTCACGACGTCGGAGGATCTCGCCCGCGTCGAGTATTTTCTGAAGCGCGTCGAGCCGCCTGTATCTTGACTTCGCTGGACGTTCGCATCGGTATCGGGGTGGATGCGCACCGGCTCGTCGAAGGCAAGCCGCTCGTTCTCGGCGGGGAGCCGATCGCCCACGCCAAAGGTCTCGAGGGGCATTCCGACGGAGATGTCGTGCTCCATGCCCTTTCGGACGCGCTTCTCGGCGCTGTCGCGGGACCGGATATCGGAGCGCTTTTTCCATCCTCCGAGGCGAAATGGCGCGGCGCCGCGAGCCGGATTTTTCTCGAGAGAGCCCGCGCGATCGTCGAAGAGAAAGGGTATCGAGTCCGGCAAGTGGATATCGTCGTCATCGCGTCCGAGCCCAGGCTCTCGTCGCACGTTGGGCGCATCCGTTCCCGGCTCGCCGCACTTCTGGACATCCCGGAGGACGCGGTCGGATTCAAGGCGACGACGACCGACGGGATGGGGTTCACGGGTCGGGGTGAAGGGATCGCGGCGCAAGCGGTGGCCACTCTCGGTCGATGAGCGTCGTCAGAGGCGTCCACGCCGTTCGAGAGGCGCTCTTGGCCGAGCCCCGTCGGATCCGGAAGGTCGCGCTTGCGGCGGGTAAGCTCGACGCGCGGCGACAAGAGATCGTCGCCTTGGCGCGCGACAACGGAATCGCGGTCTATCGTGAGTCCCGGGATCGGGTCGGCCCGTCCGGTGTTTGGGCGGAGCTCATGGCGTTCGAGTGGACCGATCTGGACGTGATCGTCGAGAGTGCCCCTCCTCCGGCGCTGCTGCTCGTCCTCGACGAGATCTCCGATCCGCGCAATTTCGGAGCCGTGGTTCGCGCCGCCGATGGCGCGGGGGTTCACGGCATCGTGGTGCCGGAGCGGCGGAGCGCGCCTCCCTCCGAGGTGGCGATCCAGGCCTCCGCCGGGGCGCTCCATCACGCCCGGGTCGCCCGGGTCAGGAACGTGGCGGACACGCTTCAAGATCTCAAGAAGGCGGGGATCTGGACCGTGGGGCTGAGCCCGACCGCGCGTCTGCCATGGCACGCCTTCGATTTCACCGAGCCGGTCGCGGTCGTCCTAGGCTCGGAGGGGAAGGGGCTGAGAAAGCGGGTGGCGGCGAGCTGCGACGAGCTGGTCTCGCTCCCTCAACTCGGCCGGGTGGAATCGCTGAACTTGTCCGTCGCCGCGGGCGTCGTTTTGTACGA
Organism: Acidobacteriota bacterium; assembly: GCA_029263435.1. GTDB lineage: Bacteria > Acidobacteriota > Vicinamibacteria > Marinacidobacterales > SMYC01 > JAJCXL01. Next base: position 16,275 of record JAJCXL010000266.1, read on the forward strand.
AACGGTCAGGCAGCGAAAGAGAATTTGATTTCAGTGATCAAAACGATATACTAAGGGCTTTCCTGGGAGTGGTTCCTCGCCGCACGAGAGTCCTGTCGAATCGTCGTTTAGTTGTTGCAGGAGACCTGTATCCTCTGTTAGAATCGGCCGTTTGCGAGCTGGCGTAGCTCAGTTGGTAGAGCAGCTGATTTGTAATCAGCCGGTCGGGGGTTCAAGTCCCTTCGCCAGCCCCACGGGCTTTTCGTAGGGTATGGCAGCCTTGGAGATCGCGGCCGGGATCGCTTTTCGCGTGACATATTTTGACACTGAATCGAAACGGCGGAGTATTGGAGTGGTAGCGAAGCGGTCAAACGCAGCAGGCTGTAAACCTGCCGGCCTTGCGCCTTCGAAGGTTCGAATCCTTCCCGCTCCACCACTCGAGCGCGTTGGGAGCAGAGCATTTTTGGCGGGAGTAGCTCAGTTGGTAGAGCATCAGCCTTCCAAGCTGAGGGTCGCGGGTCCGAGTCCCGTCTCCCGCTCCATATCCAGTAGCGGAGGTAGTAACCGGTTACGTTTAGCCCACGTGGCTCAGTGGTAGAGCACTTCCTTGGTAAGGAAGGGGTCACCGGTTCAATCCCGGTCGTGGGCTCCACCGTAGTCATCATTAATTAAGGTGGCCTTCGAGCTGTTCGGCCTTTTGTTGAATTTATTGTCATGTACTCGCCGCGAATGATGGAGACATAGGATGTCGAAAGAGAAATTTGATCGAAGTAAGCCTCACGTAAACGTTGGAACGATTGGTCACGTGGACCACGGGAAGACGACGTTGACGGCAGCGATCACGAAAGTACTGTCGAAGGGAGACACGGCGTTTCGTAGCTTCGAC
>JAJCXL010000267.1 GCA_029263435.1 Acidobacteriota bacterium
TGACGCAAGCCTCCGTCATGGCGCACGTGATTGGACATTGCGAGTTCTCCGAGCGGAACGTGCTCAAGGACTCGAACGACAATCGCAGCGAATACGTCATGTATTTGGTGCGAAAAGTCGATCGGGCGCGTCAACAGATGGGAGCCCAGGATTATCTCGAGTACTGGAACGCGGTGGAGTCCGTGTCTCCCCTCATCGCACCGAACTCTCAATTCAACTTGGCGAGAGCGACGGAGACGGTGGAGAACCGCGGACGCTACCCCCGCGGCGTGCACGAGGAGAAGAGCGACGAGCCGGAAGCCATGACACCGGTCTTCGATACCTTGACCCAGCTCCTCTCCGGCAAGAGCGAGGACAGCACATTCGAGGGGGAGCTCCGAAAAAAGCGTCGGGACGAGACTCTCAATCGGCGGGGCTACGTTCTCAAGGCTCCGTGCCAGGACGTTCTCGATTTTCTTCGCCACTACGCCCCGACGACCCCGGCGGAGCGCACCATCGTCGATTACAAATATGTCACCCGAGCGCCTCAGGATTTCGTGATGCGCACCCAGATCATGAACGAGGGGTGGGCGATGTATTGGGAGAAGAAGATCATGTTCGCCCTGTTCGAGGAGCGAGCGGTGGACGGCATCATCGACTACACCCGGGTGTTCTCGAACGTCTGCTCTCCCAGGCCCTACTTCCAGCGCAATCCCTACCATCTCGGCTACCACCTGTGGACCCACATCGAGAAGCTCTACCGGGACGGGAAAGTCAGCCTCGAGTACCGGGAGGAAGTCGATCGAGACAAGAAGGCGCGCTGGCACGAGGCTCCCAAAGTCGATGCTGTCGAAGCTTTGGGACACCTCGTAGACACCGTCACGGATTACGAGTTCTTGCGGAGGTTTCTCACCCCGGAGCTCGCGAACCAGCTCCACCTCAATCGAGTCGATCTCCGAACCGCGGAGCACATGGGCATTCAGGACTCCGACATCATCAAGAAGGATCGCCGCTACGTTTGGCTCGATCCGGTTCCCATCCGAGACGAGATGCTTCGGTTCTATACCCACTTCCATCGACCGCGGATCTACGTCATCGATGCGGATTTCGAGGATGGCGGTTTGTTGCTCTACCACCGCGAGGATGGACGACCGCTGCGCAAGGACTGGATCCGGCCGACTCTGAGGAACCTCCATCGGATTTGGAAGGCTCCGGTCATGCTGCTGACCCAAGATCAGCTCTTCGCGGTGACGGGTAATCAATATAAGAGTGAGGAGGTCGAAGCGGTATCTTTCGACGATGTGGTCGAGCGCATGCGCAAAGGCGACAAGCCGTATCGTGCGGGATAGAGGCATTCGGAGGGCTGGTCGATGACGGTGGATTTGAGGTCGTTTCTCGGCGGGAGCAAGCCGCGAAGCATGCGGTTCACCGAGTTCGTCGAGGTCTTCATCGAGGACCCGGCGGGATGCCTGCGAACGAGCTCGACGCTCATCTCAGAAGCGATCCAGCATTTCGGGTTCGAGATCGTCGTCCGCAGCGGCGAGCCCGCCATCAGCTACAACGTGTTCAAGGACCCGTTCTCCGGTGGTACCAACGCAGTCTTCGGCCAAGAGTACTGCATCAAGCAAGTCGTCGATGTCATCGACTCGATCGGAAAAGAGTCGAGTCCCCAACGGGGAATCGTGCTCGTGGGTCCCCCGGCATCGGGCAAGACCAACATCGTCGATCTATTGAGTCTGGCTCTCGAGGAGTTCTCGAAGCTCGAGCGCGTCAGGCTCTATTCTTTCTTTTTTCGTTTCGAGAACAACGGTCGCGTGGTCGAGTTTCGACCCAAGTTTCGACACAACCCCATTCTGTTATTTCCGAGCAGCTCCCATCGCGACGGACAAACGACTCACCCGCGTCAGGAGTTCTTCGAGTACGTGAATCGTCAGCGGGACCCGTCCGCCCGGGTAGTCTTTCCGACCTTCTATCAAAACGCGTCGGTGGACAAGCGAGCCCTCGACATGATCGAGCGGATCATGCAAAACCCCAGGAATGCGGGGAAGTCCTTGTTCGACATTCTCGAGGAATATGTCCGGGTCGAAGAGGTCGATTTCTCGAACGCGCAAGCCAAGGGCATCGCCAATATCGACGACATGCAGTACTTGCGTGTGGATGCCCGTCCCGTCCAGCTCGTGGAAGATCACCGCACGATCGTCAACAAGCACTTTCCCGGCGCTTATCTCTATCAGTATGACGGCGCGATGGTGGCCGCCAATCGCGGCCTGCTTCACATTCACGATGCGTTCGGCGAGGGCGAGCACAGCCCCAGCGAGGAAGCCTATAAGCCTCTCTTGATGTTGCTTGGGAGCGGCAAGGCCTCGATCGAGTCGACCCAAACGCCCATCGACACCACCGTCGTCGCGACGACGAACTTGGAAGAGATGCAACGGCTGGAACGCCAGCTCACGTCATCCAAGCTCCTCGATCGAATCGAGGAAGTTCCGGTCAACTACCTGCTCGACGCCTACTCGGAGATGGACATTCTCAAGCGAGACATGGCGAACATTCGAGAGAAGTACGACGTGGACCCCAACTTACTCCGGGTCGCGACCTACTTCTCGGTGTTGACCCGATTGCT
>JAJCXL010000268.1 GCA_029263435.1 Acidobacteriota bacterium
TCGCTACTCTTCGAGCTCGTAGAGCTGGAGCCGGACGAGGCGAAGCATCACGGCATGCTGGCCCGAGCGATGGCGCGTCACCCCGTCATGCGCAAGGACGCCGAGCGGCATTTCATCGAAGCGCTCAGGCTGTCGCCGCAAGACCCGGATCTTCACTACGCTCTCGGGCTCTACTACAAATCTTTCGGCATGCATGCGCGGGCGCAAATCGAGTTCCGCACCGCGCTTCGGATCCGGCCACAGCACGAAGGCGCCCGTAAGCACCTCAGCGCCGGCTCCAAAGGCGGCAAGGACCCGCTGCGCGACATGTTCCGAAAGATTTTCGGCTGACGCGCGAATCGGCGCGCTCGGTCGACACCTGTCCTGCACTTCAAGCACCACTTGAGCTCTGCCCTCCTAAGTGAATTTTGTCAAGGGCGAAATCTCTCGAAATACCACTATATGAATAATTTAAACATGTCTTTAGAGAAACTAACACCGAATCTAGCTCTGCCCGTAAATTACCGTTAATCAAAAGCTTACCCCCACATTTAGTGGGTCCCCTACGACAACGACCCAAAATCTGGTATTTTTCCCTTGACAGCACTAGGGGGCGAGCTTATAAACACAAATCCAAGGCTAGCTCAGATAAGAACTTGGTCTTGTTCAAATTGCCGGCTTCGGCTTGGCAACGTGTCACTTGGTCGGCGAGCTCTTTTGGAAGCAGAGTCGGGCGAGTCGCGACACACGCGTAGTATCTGTTTCAAACGGTAAATAACTGATGGGGAATTGCTGATTCAACGAAGAACTCATGCCGACGATGGACTTACCACCGGTTTTCGGCCTCACAGAGACGAGATGTCAACCGACACTGCCGGTTGACATCATGAATAGAGGGAAGTAGGAATGGCGACGACGAAGAAAGACATTTCGCTCGTAGACGAGTCCAATGGCTCTAGCAACGGCATGCTGAACAAAGAATCCACGTCGGGCTCGCAATCACCGACGGCTACCCGAAAGCCCGTGCGCTTCGGACGTCGCTTCACGAGTGAAGGCACCTCTCCTTACGACGCCATCGAGTGGGAGGTGCGAGACGCGGTCATCAACGATGAGAACGGCGACACCATCTTCGAGCAAAAGAACGTCGAAGTCCCGAAGAGCTGGTCGCAGATGGCAACCAACATCGTCTCCTCCAAATATTTCCACGGCACCCTCGACACCGGAGAGCGCGAGTACAGCGCCCGTCAGCTCGTGGGCAGAGTGGTGGACACGATGGCGCGGTGGGGAAAAGAAGGCCGCTACTTCGAGACGGATAAAGACGCCGACGCGTTCCGCGACGAGCTCGCGTTCTTGCTATTGAATCAGCACGCGTCGTTCAACTCGCCGGTCTGGTTCAACTGCGGCATCGAGAAGAAGCCACAGTGCTCCGCTTGTTTCATCAACTCCGTCGACGACACCATGGAATCTATCCTCGGCCTCGCGAAGACCGAAGGCATGCTCTTCAAGTGGGGCTCGGGCACCGGGTCGAACTTGTCCTCCATCCGGAGCTCTCGAGAGCGTCTCTCCGGCGGCGGCATCGCGAGCGGACCCGTCTCTTTCATGAAAGGCTACGACGCCTTTGCCGGTGTGATCCGAAGCGGTGGGAAGACACGCCGCGCAGCGAAGATGGTGATCCTCAACGTCGACCATCCAGACATCATGGATTTCATCGAGTGCAAGCTCCGCGAAGAGAAAAAAGCGTGGACCCTCATCGACGCCGGCTATGACGGCTCGTTCAACGGAGAGGCCTATGCATCGATTTTCTACCAGAACGCCAACCACAGCGTGCGCGTGACGGACGATTTCATGAACGCGGTCGAAGAAGACAAGGAATGGATCACTCCAGCGATCAGCACGGGTGAAGCGCTCAACTCCTATCGAGCGCGAGAGATCCTGCGCAAGATTTCAGAGTCCACTTACGTGTGCGGCGATCCGGGAATGCAATACGACACCACCATCAACCGGTGGCACACCTCGAAGAACACCGCTCGGATCAACGCCTCGAACCCTTGCTCTGAGTACATGTATCTCGATGACAGCGCTTGCAACTTGGCGTCGTTCAACTTGATGAAATTCCTCCGGCCCGACGGCCTCTTCGACGTCGACGCGTTTCGATCGGCCGTCGATGTCGTTATCACGGCGATGGAGATCATCATCAGCAACGCCAGCTATCCCACCCCCAGGATTGGAGCCAACTCCGAAGCCTTTCGTCCGCTCGGGATCGGCTACGCGAATCTCGGCGCGATGTTGATGTTTCAGGGCATCCCCTATGACAGCGACAAAGGCCGTGACACCGCCGCGGCCATTACTGCGGTGATGACGGGCCAGGCCTATCGACAATCCGCCGTCATCGCGTCCAACCTCGGTACGTTCTCCGGCTATCCCGAAAACCGCGAGCCCATGGCCGCGGTCATGGAAATGCACCGCGACGCCGTTGATGACATCGACCCGGCACAGGTGCAGCCCGACCTCTTTCTCGCGGCCAAACAAGCGTGGGCCGACGCGGTGGCCTTGGGACAAGAACATGGGTTCCGCAACGGTCAAGCTTCCGTTCTCGCTCCGACGGGCACCATCGGATTGATGATGGACTGCGACACCACCGGCGTCGAGCCCGATTTGGCGCTCGTGAAATATAAGAAACTCGTCGGCGGCGGACTCATGAAGATCGTCAACCAGACCGTGCCCTCGGCTCTCACCAGACTCGGCTACCAGAAGTCCGAGATGGAAGCGATCGTCAAGCACGTACACGACAACGGCTATATCGATGGAGCACCCGACCTGAGAGACGAGCACCTCCCCGTGTTCGACTGCGCCGTTCAGGCAGCCGGTGGCAGCCGCTCCATTCACTACATGGGACACGTCAAGATGATGGCGGCCGTGCAGCCATTTCTGTCGGGGGCGATCTCGAAGACGGTCAACATGCCGAAAGAAACGACGGTGGCCGAGATCATGCAAACCTACGTCGAGGCTTGGAAGCTCGGGCTCAAGGCCATCGCTATTTATCGAGACGGGAGCAAGCGTACCCAACCGTTGAACACGAGCGCTGGCGGCCCCGAGGCAGATACGAACCTGATCGGCAAGCCGACCCAGAACAAGTTGCCGGTGGAGCGGCGCGCCATCACTCACAAGTTCAACATCGCCGGACACGAAGGCTACATCACGGTCGGGATGTACGACGACGGCTCACCCGGTGAGATCTTCATCAACATGTCCAAGGAAGGCTCCGCGGTGTCGGGCTTGATGGACGCGTTCGCTCGAGCTATTTCCTACGCGCTCCAATACGGCGTGCCGTTGGAAGTGCTCGTGAGCAAGTTCGCCCATACCCGGTTCGAACCGTCAGGATATACGGGCAATGCTCAGATACCGTACGCCAAGTCCATCACCGACTATTTGTTCCGGTGGCTCGCTTCCAAGTTCCTTTCCCCGGACAAGCAAAAGCTCGCCGGAGTCGTCGATGAAGCTTCGGCCGAGCCGTACGGTTTGCCGGCTTCAGAGATGTCTGCTGAGGGGTCCGCGCCAAACACGCCGCCGCAGCACGCTGGGCAGCCGCAAATCGAGGTAGCTCCCACGACGACGAGCAACGATCAAATGCCTCGAATGTACGAAGACGCGCCGCCATGCTCGACCTGCGGTTCGATCATGGTGAGAAACGGCAGCTGCTACAAGTGCATGAATTGCGGCACGACCAGCGGGTGCTCGTAGCTCGACCCGCCCCGCGCTAGACCATGCGGACATCGTGAGCTAGAGCCGCATCGCTTTGTCTCGAGTGCGGTTAAAACGCGAAAACACGGAAACACGCTTGCCTGCTCCCTCGGGCTGCTCTTATAGTTGCTTCGCTCGGTCCCCCCGCGCGCGCACGAGAGAAGGCTGAGGAGGATTCATCGATGGTTCCGCAACGAAGCTCGAGCCGCTCGAAGAAACGACGACTCGCGATCCTGCCGGTCCTGCTTTTCGTGGCCGGTTCCGCGTTCGCCCAGACCGGCCCGCAAATTCAGCACGACGGCCTGAGGTGCGTCCTGGCCGGAGAGCATCTGAAGCTCCAAGCGTACATCCAGCCCGTTGAAGGGCTTACCACCGTCAAAGCCTATTTTCGAGCCAACCTCTACACACAGTTCTATTATGTGGAAATGGTGCGAAACGGCGACTTCTACGAAGGGCTTCTACCCAAGCCAAGCACGGAGATCGACGGAATCCACTACTACCTCGAGGCCGTGGACTCGTCGTTCAACTCGGCGCGCACCGCCGAGTTCACCCCCCAAGTCGTGGGCGAGCGCGCCGTCTGCAAGGAAGAAAACCCGGTGCCTCCGGTCTACGCCACCCCGGCCGGAAACATCGTGGTCGGCTCCACCGCAGGGCCGCTGCTCCCTCCCGGCTTCGCACCTCAATCCCTCATCGCCCTCCCCCGAGTCCTCGCGGGCGGAAGCGGGGGCCTCAGCGCCGGAGTGATTGGGGGTATCGCCGCCGCAGGGGGCGCCGCCGCGGTTGTCGGTGTCCTCACCACGGGCGGCGACGCCGGCACTCCCGCGACCTCGACCGTTCCCGTCGTGACGACCACGGTCCCCGGCCCGACCACGACCATTGGCGCGGGTACCACGACCGTCCCGAGCGGAATGACGATGGCTTGTTTCGAGACCACGCCATCGCCCCCTCGAATTACGGTCGGCGGAAGCGTCCGATTCGAGGCGACGTGCAGTGAGCCGCGAGACGGCATCGCCAACTATCAATGGAATTTGAGTGATGGGCGCACCGATCGCGTCGGACGGGTCGTCAACAAACGCTACACCGACGCCGGCACCTTCCCGGCCACGTTGACCGTGACCGCGCTCGACGGGTCGATGGACTCGACCGAGATGAACGTCATCGTCGACCCGGGTGCGACCACGACCACGGGCGGCGGCCCCGGGCCCCCCGGAAGCGTCATCAACTTCTCGAAATCCGGCCCCGCGACAGGAACGGTCGGAGTGCAGTTCAATTACACCATCAATCTCACCAACGCCGGAGCGACCGATGCGACCGGAATCTCCATGACCGACAACGTGCCCGCCGGATTGACGGTCGACAACGTGACGTTCAACGCGAACGTCGACAATTGCAGCGGTGGCCCGTCCGTAACGTGCACGCGCGCGACGCTCGCCGCCGGCGCCACCTTCTCGGTGACCATCCAGGTCACACCCGCTTCGTCCGGCATGTACAACAACACCGCGACGTTTACCTCCGCGAGTCCGAGCGAGGGAGGCGCGAGCGGCGTCAACACTGCCGTTCCGCTCCGCGCTCCTGACGGCTCACCCGGACGCATCACCAGCCGCCTCACGAGTGCGCTCGAGCTTCCGCCGGGAGACGGCACCACGCAAGCACGGGTCACTTTCAATGAGAACCGGACCGCGATCGTCGACAACGCCGGCCCATCGAGCCTCGAGGTAGCGGGGCGCCGCGGCCAGAACCTCGTCGACGGCCTGCTCATGCGCACTCCGGTGAGCGAAGGTCTCTGGAGGTTCAATTTCGTCGGAGCGCCAGGGTTCACGCCGGGAAGCTTCGTCGTCGAGCTCGGAGACGTCGTCTCCAGACAGCCGCATGAGATCGTATTCCGGGTAGCACCAGGAGCGAGACGGGTCCGGTTCCGTTTCGGCTTGACCGACCGATGACGACGCGGCGCGGGTTTCAACCTCTACCACCGGAGCTCGACCGGCTGGCCATCGATCCCGGAGAGCGGTCCTACAGTAAGGACGAGCTGCTCAAGATGTATCGAGCGATGCGACTCGCGCGAACGTTCGAGACCCGACTCGCGTCGTTATACCGTCAAGGGAAGATCATTGGCGCGGTTTATCTGGGTACGGGACAAGAAGCGATCGCGACCGGCGTTGCGTCTCTCATCCGACCAGGCGATATCTTCAGCACCGTCTCCCGGAGCCTATCGGCGTGGTTTTATCGAGGGGTCGAGCCGAAACATGTCATCGCTCGGTGGTTCGGCAAGGACATCCCGCCGTCTCACGGACGTGACCTCGGACTCTTCCTCGCCGACCTCGACACGTATGGCATCGCGCCGTATCACAACGGCTCGATGGCGTCTTGGATACCTTCTGGCGCGGGGTTCGCGCTCGCGTTCAAGATGCAGCAAAAGCCCAACGTCTACATCGCGTTCACCGGGGACGGCGCTACCAGCCCGGGGGATTTCTACGAGGGGTTGAATTTCGCGTCGATTCACAAGCTCCCGCTCGTCGTCATCGTGGAGAACAACCTCTTCGCCTACTCCACGCCTATCGAGAAACAAATGCCGGTGGAGCGAGTGTCCGACCGGGCGTCCGCATTCAATTTGGAGCGGCGGCTCGCGTTCGGTAATGACGTCTTCTCCGTCATCGAGCACGCCGCTGACGCGATCGATCATGCCCGCAGCGGGAAAGGCCCGGTCCTGTTGGAGTTTCTTACCTTTCGCCGTCGAGGCCACGGCGAGCACGACGACGCATCCTACGTCCCGAAAGAGACCCGCGAGTATTGGGAAGCACGGGATCCCATCGAGCTTTACACGGCCTACTTGATGGGAAAGGGTGGGCTGAGCCAAGAGAGCTTGGCCGAGGTGGATCGAGAGTGCTCGGCGATCGTGGACGAAGCCGTCAGCTATGCGAACGGGCTCGAGCTTCCGAAACCGGAGACGGTAACCGACCGACTGTTTGCGCCCCGATGACCCCGCGGGCGAGCTCATCGTCCACTTCCCGAATCGTCACGGATCGAACCTCGTTCTTGAGAGGTTCTGCGGACGCGACTCCCACTCGAATGTAGTTATCCGTCAGGCCGGTCCACCATCCATGCTCATTTTGCTGCTCGAACAAGACTTCAACCGACCGACCCACATAACGTTCGGCAAAGGCCTTCCGTTTCGCGGCGGAGAGCTCTCGTAACGCTCGACTGCGCTCTTTGATGACCGCCGAGCTCACGGGCTCTTCGAGTCGCGACGCTTTCGTCCCGTAGCGCTTCGAGTAACTGAACACGTGGAAGTAAGCGAAGGGCAGAGATTCCAGGAACCGGTACGTCTTTTCGAATAGCGCATCGGTCTCACCGGGAAAGCCGACGATAACGTCCGTTCCGAGCCCAACATCGGGAACGAGAGCCAAGACCATCTCGATGAACTCTCGATACTCTTCCGGCGTGTAGCGCCGGTTCATCTGCTCGAGCACCCGCGCTTCCGCGCTTTGGACCGGGACGTGGAGGTAGTGACAGAGCTTGTCCGAGCGGGCCATGCGCTCGATGAGAGCGGTCTCAATCGTCGTCGGCTCGATGGATGTGATCCGGATCCGTTCGATCCCATCGATGTTCTCGAGCTTCCCCACCATGCCATCGAAGCTGGTCTCCTCGAAGCGATACCGCCCGATATTGACACCGGTGAGAACGATCTCTTTGTATCCGCCACGGGCGAGCTCCCGCGCCTCTCGAAGCAGATCCGGGAGTTTGCGGCTGCGCTCGCGTCCACGAGTGAAAGGAATGATGCAAAACGAGCAAAAGAAGTCGCAGCCGTCTTGGACTTTCAGATTGGCACGGGTGGTGTGATACAGGCCGGTGCCAGGCACTTCGAAATCGGAGTCATCGATCAAATTCGAATGGAGCACGACCGGCTCGTCCATCTTACGAGGCTCGCCGATGAAAGCCGGAAACTTGTGCTTGTACTCGGTGCCCACGATCATGTCGATCCCATCGATCGCGCGAAGGGCTTCGAGCCCCACCTGGGCGTAGCAGCCGGTGACGACGACGAACGCGTCGGCACGACGCCTCAGAGCTTGCCGGATCGCGCTCCGACACGCGGCTTCTCCTCGCTCGGTCACGGAGCAGGTGTTGATAACGACGACGTCGGCGGGTGTCCCCCACTCCACGACCTCATAGCCCTGTTCCTTGAACGCGCCGGCGAGAACGGCGGCCTCGGTTTGATTGAGGCGACACCCCAAGGAGTGAAAAGACGCGCTGGACACAATTATCTCCTTTGATCGCGGCAGTGTAGCACGCACGGGCGCCTCGTCAGCCGCCACCCAAACCGGCGCCCCAGTAAAAATTCGTCGAGTGGTAAAGCCCGCGGATCCCCTGCCGATGAGCACCTAAGAGCAATATCCGTAAAGCGCGCAAACGCGCTCGCCGACTCTCGTAGCCAGTCGAATGACACAGATACTCATCGCGGAAGATGACGCCCCATCCCGGCGCCTGATCGAGGCGTCGCTCACCCGGGCCGGCTACGAAGTCGTGACGACGGCGACCGGGGATGAGGCACTGGGCATCTTGGACACACCGGATCCGCCGCGGCTCGTGATCTTGGACTGGCTCATGCCGGGGCGCGACGGGATCGATATTTGCCGCGACATCCGCTCCTGGGAGACGAGCGCCTATATCTACGTGATGCTGGTCACGACCAAGACCAGCGCGGAAGACGTCGTTCGAGGGCTCGAAGCCGGAGCTGACGACTACCTCACCAAGCCCTACGACCCGCAAGAGCTTCGCTGCCGGGTAGCGAACGGCATGCGCATCTTGGCCCTCCAATCGGCGCTGTCGAGCAAGATCAACGAGCTGGAGCAAGCGCTCGCGCACGTCCAGCACCTGCAGGGGCTACTGCCGATCTGCATGTACTGCAAGATGATCCGCGACGACAAGGACACGTGGCATCGCTTGGAGACTTATATCGAGCGGAACTCGGACGCGATGTTCAGCCACTCGTTGTGCGAAAACTGCCGCGCCGAGCATTACCCGGCGTTGGTAGTGCCTGCGTCCCCGCTGTCCAAGTCATAAACGCTGAGCCTAAAAAACGTCGCTCCAGCCGATTGTTTCTTTTGCCGTCAATGGGCGGCGGCGAGAAACGTGATGCCGTCTCGAAGCGAGTCCCTCCATGCCGTCTCCACTTCGGGCGAGAACTCGGGATCGAACTCCTCGACCGTCGTCATAAGACAAGCGAGCCAGACCTCGTACCACTCCGGCTTGATGTCCAAGTGCTCTCGGTCGTGTTTCCTGCCGAGCGAAGCCAGCTGAGCGTGAGCGAAGCCGCCGGTCGTCCCCGCCGCTGAAAGCATCAAGAACAAAGAATCCGAGAGCACCTTTCGCTGGCGCTCGAAATCGGTGTTCTCGAACTTCGCTCGAATCTCCTCTGACGAGCCCATGAACAAGTCATAGAACCGGTCCAAGAAACCCGTCGCTTGATTGCACCGGCTGAGACTGTCCCGCGCTTGACGCAGCTTTTCATCCATATTCGACTATTCTAGCCCCAAAACCACCCTTCCAACACACACGCCGTCTTTCGATTTCTAGGACTTCCCGACCCAAACGAACTCCAGTAGGATCGCGTCTATGCAGAACCGGATTCGAGAGCAGTTCGATCACATAGAGAGTCTCTTGACGCGTGAGCCCGAACGAGGGCGAGACACCGCGGTCACCCGCGTGCGACTGACCGACGGCCTCCGGTGCGAGGTGAGCGAAGGGCCGTGGACACTCGTCTCGGATATGCCCGACAACGTCGGCGGTACCGAGTCAGGCCCCACCCCCGGGGTCTATGGTCGCGCCGCCCTCGGAAGCTGTCTCGCGATAGGCTACGCGATGCGGGCCGCGAAGCTGGGCATCCTTCTCCACGACATTCGCGTCACGGTTGAGGCCGACTTCGACTCAGGCGCGTTGTTCGGCGTCTCCGACGTGCCCGCCGGCTATGGCGAAGTTCGCTACGAGGTGAGCGTCTCGAGTCCATCGAGCGAGGAGGAAGTCCTCCGCGTGCTCGACGAGGCCGATCGCCACAGCCCCTATTTCGACGTGTTCAGCCGCGCCCAGGCGCTCGTGCGTCGCACCCACATCGTCTCGTCACTCCCCGGTGCTTAGAGCTCGATGGCGAGCCGAAGTGCCGGCCTGCTGATGTATCGGTTCGTCGATCGCGAGCTCGAAGTGTTCCTCGTCCATCCCGGCGGCCCTTTTTTTCGCAACAAAGACCTCGGAGCCTGGACGGTTCCCAAAGGCGAGATCGAAGAGGACGAGTCCCCGCTCGAGGCCGCCCGACGCGAGTTCGAAGAAGAGACCGGGCAAGTCCCACCCGAGACAGGGTTCGTCTCCGTCGGCGAGATCCGCCAGAAGGGCGGCAAGAGTGTCGTCGCGTGGGCGTTTGCGGGGAGCTTCGACCCACGATCGATCGTCAGTCAAACCTTCGAGATCGAATGGCCACCGCGAACAGGAAAACATCAGTCGTTTCCGGAGATCGATCGCGCTGATTTTTTTGACGTCGAGCATGCGAAGCACAAGCTCAACCCCGCCCAAATCCCCTTTGTCGAACGCCTCGCGGAACGCCTCGCCAGCGCGAAGGAGTCTGGGGCTATCCCGATTTGATCCCGCTAGGCACCCGGATCCGCCGCTAGCCGACTAGCCTCGCGCCGCCGGACGTCTCGCACGCAAACACGGTCGCTGGAGCGGGAATCACTCTTGACAGGTCTTCGATGAAGGAGGAGAGCGCCGCTCGGCGCACGAGTGCTACCGCCGAGCCCCCGAATCCCGCCCCCGTCATCCGGGCGCCGCAGCAAGCGGGGTGTGCCTTCGCCGCTTCCACGCAAGCGTCGAGCTCATCCGTCGAGACCTCATAGAGATGGCGAAGGCTTTCATGGGAGGCCGACATTAAACGCCCGACCCGAGCGAGGTCGCCTTTCGAGAGCGCCTGAGCCATTTCGAGCACCCTCTGATTCTCCGACACGACGTGGAGCGCGCGGCGATACGTCTCGTCGTCGATGAGCGAAGCGGTGCCCCCTAGATCCGTGACGCTGACGTCTCGCAGCGCGAGCACTTCCGGGTGACGCTGACGGATCGCGCGCACCGCTTGCTGACATTGCTCGCGTCGCTCGTTATAGGCGCTCGTCACCACCGAGCGTCTCGTTCCGGTGTCGATGACGACGATCGCGAGAACGGATGGAATGGGGATCCGCTTGAAGCTCAAGTCACGACAGTCGAGAAGCATCGCGGTCGACTCCAGACCGAGCGCTGAGATCATCTGATCCATGATGCCGCTCTCGAGGCCGAGGTAGTCGTTCTCGACGCTTTGGCCCGCGAGGGCAGCGCCCTGCGGATCCCACGGGAGCCCCGAGACGCTGTAGAGCGCGCGAGAAACAGCGAGCTCTACCGCCGCCGAGGAAGACAATCCGGCGCCCGGAGGGATGTCTCCAGCGAGAACGAAATCGAGACCGGAAAGCGATAGCCCGTCTCGTCGGAGCACCCACGCCGTTCCGCTGGGGTAATCGAACCAGGAGACCTCGCCTCGAGGCGGCTCGAGCTGCTCGTAGGAAACGCTTCGTTCCTCGTCGAAATCGAGCGCGTAGCCCCGAAGCTCACCATAGGGGTTCGGCGAGAAAACGATGGTCACCGAGCGGTCGATGGCAGCCGGGAGCACGAAGCCTTCGTTATAGTCGGTGTGCTCGCCAATGAGATTGACGCGTCCGGGCGCGACCGCGACCCGATACTCTTCGTGCCCGTAGCGCTCTTGAAGCTCCGAGATGAGCCGCTCGCTCATCGGCGTAGTCGAGCCGCGGCTTGTTCGGCGGTGAAGTCGCGCTGCGGCTCCGAGCTCAGCTCGTAGCCGACGAGAAACTTTCGGACGCTCGCCGAGCGCAGCAAGGGAGGAAGGTAGCTCGCGTGCAGCCGAGAGCCGAAGTGGTCGCTGCCGTCGAAGGGGCGTTGATACCACCCCATCGAGTATGGAAACGGCGTCTCGAACAGGCGATCGTAGCGCTGGGTGAGTCGCCGCAAGAGCTCCGCGAGGGACGACCGCTCGGCCCCATCGAGCTCGCCCAACGTGCCGACGTGGCGCTTGGGAATGAGCATCGTCTCATAGGGCCACACCGCCCAAAACGGTACCACTTGAGTCCAATGGTCGTTCTCGTCAACGAGGCGCTCGCGGTGGCGCAGCTCTTCTTCCACGTAGTCGCCCAACAGGTCTCGGCCGTGGCGACTCCAATAAGCCTGCTGTTGTCTCGCTTTGACGGAAGGAAGCGTCGGGACATGCTCGACTCCCCACATCTGCCCGTGTGGATGCGGATTGCTCGCCCCCATCATGTCTCCGCGGTTCTCGAAAATCTGAACGTAGTGCGCACCCCCGACGCACATCTCGTCGGATTCGCGAGCCCAGGTATCGACGAGCGATCGAATGGCGTCTTCGGGGATCTCGGCGAGATGAGCGTCATGTCGTTCGGAGAAACACACCACCCGACAAGAACCTTTGGCCGGCTCCGAGACGAGTAGCGCCGATCCGGGAGGCGTGAGCGGCGTATCGTCGAGAGCGGGAAAATCGTTGTCGAACACGAAGACGCCTTCGTAGTCGGGATTTCTTCGACCGCTCGAGCGGAGGTTTCCCGGGCACATGTAACAGCCCTCGTCATAGATCGCTATCTCTTCCACCGCGACTGGCTCACGCTGCCCTTGCCACGGACGCTTCAACCGCCCCGGCGAGCACAGCACCCACTCGTTCGTGAGCGGATTGTAGCGACGATGAGACATGGCGGAAAAGCGTATCGGCTTTACGCCTTCCGGTCCACTTGCTAACCTTGATTTGGAAACCCCACCCGGGCACGTACAGGAGATCGAGAATGCGGCTGGTCACGCGAGGAAACTTGGATGGGCTCGCGTGCGCGGTGCTGATCGACCATGCTGAGCGGCTCACCGCCGTGGAGCTGACGACGCCGCAAGCCATCTTCGATGAGAGCTTCGATGTTCAACCCGGAGACATCCTCGCGAGCTTGCCTTACGACGGTCGCTGTCTCAAATGGTTCGATTATCACTCCGTCACCCGCAGCTACCAGACCCCACCGGTGCAATTCGAAGGTCGCTACGGCCTCGCACCCAGCACCGCGCGCCTCGTCTACGATTACTATCTACACGACAATCCAGGCTTCAAGCTCTTCGACGAGCTCATCGACGAGACGGACCGATTCCACGGCGCCCATCTGTCGATCGAGGACGTGACCAACCCCGAGGGCTACGCGCTGGTCGGCTTCACTCTCGATCCGCGAACTGGGTTCGACGGGTTCCAGGACTACTTCTTGCGCTTGCTCGACACGCTCCGAGACGGAACTCTCGAGGAGGTCTTGGCGCTGTCGGAGGTCCAGCGTCGCGCCGGGGCCATGGCCGAAGAAAGGGCTAGCCATCTCGCGGCGATGAGGCGCGTCTCCCGGCTCGAAGGCAACGTGATCGTCACCGACCTCCGGCAAGGCGAGGACCTCCCGGCCGGAAACCGATTCCTCGTCTACACCTTGTTTCCCGAGGCCAACTCGTGCCTCCGCATTGCATGGGGTCCGAACCGTGAGTTCGTCACGCTCTCGGCCAGCCACAGCCCTTTCAACCGAAGCTCGACGGTACACGTGGGCGGGTTGATGTCGAAATATGGCGGCGGTGGACATCGAGGAGCGGGCGCTACCCCGCTCGAGACCGACAACGTCGAAAAAACGGTTCAATCCATCGTGGAAAAATTGAACGCGCTTCCGGTCAACGCGACACTTTGAGCGTCAAGCCATCCACGGATTCGACGACGACACTCTCACCCGCCGCGGCCTCGCCGTGGGAGAGATCGAGCTCCGCCATCCAAAGCTCCCCCCGTAAGCGCACGTAGCCCCGAGGACACAAGGTCTGCTCGGCGATGGCACGCGAGCCGACGAGAGAGTCGTGGACATCGCGATGTCGAAACACATAGTGAGGCTTGAGAATCGGGTACAAGGCGGCGTCTTTGACGAGCCACAATGCCATCACAGCGACCGCCCATCCGGTCGAAAGGCCCAAGAAGTGTCGAGCGGCGGCGAGAAGCCCCGTAAGCACAATCCACCCCGGGATCTGCAGGAGCCAGTAGCGCCAGAAGACGTTCAATGCACTTTGTACTTCGATGTCTCGGCGGGTCCCGCCGGCAGCTCGGAGTCGAACGGATCCGGCTCGACATCGATGATGGGCCCGCGTCGCGGGTCGAACTCTGAACCGGAAAAATGGACATGGAGCTTCTTCTCGTCCACCGCTTTTTTGAACCGTGCCGAGAGCTGCCGTTTCATCGAAGCCCGAAAGGCTGGGATGAGGAGGAGGAATCCAAACCCGTCGGTGAGAATACCGGGGGTCATCAACAGCGCCCCGGCAATGACGATCATCACCCCGTCCGCCAGAGAGCCCGCCGGAAGCTCACCCGCTTGCATCTGCTTTTGAGCCGCGCCCAGCACGGACAGGCCTTGACGCCTCGCTAGATAGGCCCCGACGAAACCGGTGAAGACGATCAGCGCGAACGTTGGGAGCGGTCCAATCCGGGCTCCGAGCTGCAGCAAGAAAAACAGCTCCACCGCCGGTACCACGATGAACAACAGTAGGAGCTTTCCCATGGCCCTATTATAGAGGCCCCGGTCGCCCCACCCTCGAGGGTTCCCCCAAATATCGGTGTTCCTTGGAGTTCCATCATGCTTATGCTACGCTCAGCCGCCCGAAACACCCGCTCGAGCCGGGCTCGTCCTAGTGTTTTTTTCGGTACCGGATCTTGATACTGACACCGTCCATGCCCAAGAGCGCGGGCCTCCCCACCGGAGCCGGCGCGGCCCCGAACACGTCGTCATCGGAAGAATACGTATACGTCTGAGGAGTTTTAGGAAACGATGGGCACGTACACACTTTCTCTGCTGTCATTGGTCCCGGTACTAACCGTCGCGCTGTTTCTCGTCGTTCTACGTTGGCCCGCCAGCCGCGCCATGCCGTTGTCTTATATCACCGCCGCGTTTCTCGCTGTCGCGGTTTGGCAGGTGCCGACTCTCCAGGTGGCCGCCGCCACCGTCAACGGGTTGATCGTCGCAGGGACGCTTCTCTACATCATCTTTGGAGCGATCTTGTTGTTGAATACCCTCAAAGAAAGCGGGGGTCTTCGCGCGATTCGCACCGGCTTCACCAACATCACGCCCGACCGACGGATTCAAGTCATCATCATCGCGTGGCTGTTCGGCTCGTTCATCGAGGGCTCGGCGGGGTTCGGGACCCCGGCCGCGGTGGCCGTTCCGCTCATGGTCGGACTCGGTTTTCCCGCTTTGGCGGCGGTAGTTGCCGGCATGTTGATCCAGAGCACGCCGGTATCCTTCGGTGCGGCGGGCACTCCGATTCTCGTCGGCGTCAATGCAGGACTGACGGGGGCCGAGAACGTGGAAGCCTTTCGGCTCGCGGCGGGGCTCGCGACTTGGCCGGACCTCCTCGCAGCGATCGGACTCAAAGTAGCCTTTCTTCACGCCATCGCGGGCACTCTGGTGCCCCTCATCGTCGTCGCGTTCATGACGAGATTCTTCGGCGCAGAGCGATCCTTCGCCCCCGGCTTGAGAGTGTGGCGATTCGCTCTGTTCGCGGCGTTCTCGATGACTGTTCCGTACCTCCTCGTCGCTAAGTTTCTCGGCCCCGAGTTTCCGGCGCTCCTAGGAGGACTCTTCGGCCTCGCCATCGTCGTGACGGCCGCGAACAAAGGCCTGTTCATGCCGGATCCGAGCGCCCCTTGGGACTTTCCTCCCAAAGAGCAATGGAAGAGCGAATGGACCGGCACGATCGAGATCACGGACGCTTCGTTTGGACGCAAGACGATCCACCCGGTATTGGCCTGGCTCCCCTACGCCCTCGTCGGGTTGCTGCTCGTGCTCACCCGATTACGCGGCCTGCCATTGTTCGGATGGCTGAACGCTTGGTCGATCTCCTGGCCCGAGATCTTCGGCACATCGATCACCGCGAGCTTCCAACCATTGTTTCTTCCCGGCACGGTATTCGTCGTCGTGTCCTTGGCCACTTTCGCTCTGCACGGCCTCGGCCTCTCCTCTTACGGACGCGCTTGGTCGAGCTCGCTCAAGACGACTGCCGCCGCTTCCATCGCGCTGATCTTCACCGTGCCGATGGTGCAAGTCTTCATTAATAGCGGCGGCGGTGCGGCTGGATTCGACCGCATGCCGATAGCTCTCGCCGACGGAGTCGCATCGATCGCAGGAAGCGCGTGGCCCCTGTTCGCACCTTTCATCGGAGGACTAGGCGCCTTCGTCGCGGGCAGCAACACCGTCAGCAACATGATGTTCTCTTTGTTCCAGTTCGGCGTAGGTGAGCGCATCGGCGTCGACCCGAGCTGGGTCGTCGCGCTTCAAGCTGTCGGTGGCGCGGCGGGCAACATGATTTGTGTCCATAACGTCGTGGCCGCCTCGGCCGTCGTTGGTCTCCTCGGGCGAGAAGGCACCGTCATCCGGATGACCGTGCTGCCGTTCATTTACTACGCTCTATTACCGGGGTCGATCGGCTATTTCATCGTCTGGAGGGCCTCTCGCGGCAACGTGAACGCGGGGAGCCTGCTCGCGGGCGCGATCGTGGTCGGCGTCATCGTGGTCGTCTACCGCCAGCTCCACGCCGCGCCCGCTCGCTGAGCTCGTTGGGCAGAGCCCGCCCGGCGTGTCAATTTGCGTGACGCGCGTGACGCGGACGTAGGGAAAACCCGACGCTCTCGGCGAGCACGCATGGCAGCGGGTCGCTTCGCCGCGGCGCGATCCTGCCGATTTCAACCAGATCCGGTGCGATCCGCCCTGGCGCGATCGTTGCAAGAACAATAACCGGATCTAGACAACGCGAGCTCGTCCCCCCCTGGTGCTCGCGGGATAAAAACTAATCGATGACGAAGCCACTCGCTCGCGGCATTTTGCCTTGGCTGGCTCCTATCCCGTTGTTCACCGGAGCCTTCGGTTGGCTCGCGGCTTCACGGCCCGAGCTCGTTCCCCACCCGGCGTGGAGCGGCGTCGCCTTCGTGGTCTCGCTCGTCCTCATCGCGACGGTGCTCCGCTTCAAGCTCACCCGCCCCTTGGCGGAGCTGGACACATTCGTCGAGACGATGAGCGCGGACTCCACCCTCGAGCCCGCGGAGCTCGGACGCAGGCGCGACGACGAGCTCAACAGCATCGCGGCTTGGGCAAGCTCTCTCGCCCGCCAAAAGACCGCGGCGAACGATCGAAATAAGCGGAGTGAGAGGAGAGCCCAAGCGCTGACCCACGCGATGAGCGCGACGGTCCTTCGCGTCGACCGCGCCGGGACAGTGCTCGACTGCCACGTCTCCGAACATGAAAGCTTCGCTTTGCCGGGACTCACGACAGGAGCGTCGTTCGCGGATCTCCTTCCAGAGTCGATAGCGGACGTCTGTCGCCACGCGCTCGCCCTCACTTTCGCCGACGGCGCCAGCCAATGGTTCGACTTCAAGGTCGAGATCGAAGGTGAGAGTCGCAGCTTTCAAGCGGGCTTCTCCGCGGCGGGGGCAGACGAGGCTTTCGCCGTGGTTCGCGAAGGCTCCCGACACAAACAAACGCACTCTTCCAAACAACACTTGGACACTATCCTCGCCGCAACCCTCGATCCGATTCTGATGATCAGCCGCTACGGCGAGATCCGTGACGCGAACGAGGCCGCGCGCGACGTGCTGGGTATCGACGCCGAAAACGGAGAGCTCTCCCTCATCGACTTCGTTCCGGCCTGGGCACGCCCCCACATCTGTGACGTGGCGATCCCAACAGCGATTCAATCGGGAGCGTGGCACGGTGAGACCGCTTTCCTCGCTGCTGACGGCAGCGAGATTCCAGTCTCTCTGACCGCGGTGCCCCATCGGACCGAGTTCGGCGCCGCGGAGCTGGTCTCTCTTCTCGTTCGCGACCAGTCGGAGAGGCAACGCTTCGACGCGCATTTGCTCTTCCTCGAAGATCACGATCCACTGACCTCTCTCTACACTCGCAAGCGATTCGTGCGCGAAGTGGAGCATGAGATGAGCAAGGGCGAGCTCGCCGCCGGCGCGGTGGTCAGAATCGACCTCGACGACCTCAAGCACGTCAACGACAGCTTTGGCTACGATACCGGCGATCGTCTCCTCCAAGGGGTCTCCAAGCTCCTTGGCGGTCAAATCCGCGCGGAGGACGTCCTCGCGAGGCTGGATGGCGATGAGTTCGCCATTCTTCTCGGCGAGAGCCGTCCCAGCCGGGTCGAGTCGGTTCTGGAATGTATCCTCACCGAGGTGCGCGATTTCGCCATCGACGCCGGACAGCAACCCATCGGAGTCACGGCTTCGGCTGGGGTCGCGTTCTTTCCCGACCATGGCGAAACAGCGGAGGAGCTGCTCGCGCGCGCCGACCAGGCGCTCGACCGCGCCAAGGGTCAAGGCCGCAATCAGTTCGCCGTGTTCAAGCTCGACGAACAACGTCAAAAAGAGATCGACTCCCGCCTCTCGGGGGACAAGCGGATTCGAGAAGCGCTCGCAGACGACCGATTTGCGTTGCACTTGCAGCCCATTTTGGATCTCGACTCCGACACCATCGCCTTTTACGAAGTGCTTCTGCGCATGTGCGACGATGACGGAAAGCTGGTCCCCCCGAGCTCATTCCTGGGCACGGCGGAGCGCTTCGGATTGGTTCGATCTATCGATCAATGGGTGGTCCGGCAGTCCATTCAGATGATTGGAGAGCAGCGCAAGCGTGGAAACCCTATCCGGCTGTCGATCAATCTGTCGGGAAAATCGCTCGGAGACTTCGAGCTGACGGCGCTCATCGAGGAAGAGCTCGCCCGTCACAGCGTGGACCCAAGCTGGGTCACTTTCGAGATCACCGAGTCGACGGCCAGCGCAGATGTCGAGCGGGCGCGGATCTTCGCGATCGCGTTGAAGCAGATCGGATGCCGGATCGCCCTGGACGATTTCGGCGTCGGGTTCTCGTCCTTGCATAAGCTGAAGTCCCTCCCGGTCGACTACTTGAAGATCGACGGGAGCTTCATCGAGAACCTCTCGAAGAGCAAAGTCGACCAGCACCTCGTCCGGGCGGTGGTGGAGCTGGCTCGGGCGCTACGTAAGCAAACCGTGGCCGAATACGTCGAGAACGCGGAGACCGTCGCATTGCTGAAGAGCGCCGGGGTCGATTTCGCTCAGGGCTTTCATATCGGCAGGCCGGAGCCGATCGAGTCCTTGTTCCCCGAGCAGGTCGAATGTGCGCCCGCGGTGGCCGGCTAATACCCCTCTAGCCTTTCCGGCGCGAGGGCCATCGTGAGGACACCGCCCGAAGGTCGACATCTTCGTTCATTCGCGCGATCATGGGTACCTCATGGACCCTGTCGACCGTCGCGTGCGCCATTTCGTCTACGACCACATCGCGACGCACGCAACCCCGCCGAGCCTCGAAGATATCGCCCAGGACACGGGACGATCCGCTGAGGACATCCGACAATCTCTTTCGCGGCTGGAAGCGTCACACGCGCTCGCTCTAGCGCCTTCCAGCGGATCGCTTTGGATGCTCCACCCGTTCTCCGGGGTGCCGACGTCCTTCCGATTCGATACGAACGAGCGTTCCTATTTCGGTAACTGCGCTTGGGATGTGCTCGCCATCGGCGCGCTCTTGAAGCTCGACGGTCGCGTGCCTGCGAGATGCGCCGAGAGTGGCGAGCGAATCGACTTGACGCTCGAGCGAGGTGCGCTCAGCTCTCAAGCTTCGGGCGTCGTGCACTTCGTCGTCCCACCACGACGGTTTTGGGAGAATGTCGGCTACACGTGAGCGACGATCCAGTTCTTCCGGTCGGAGGAGCTCGCGTCTCAATGGTGTTCTGAGCGGAAAGTACCCGAAGGCGTATCTCTTTCCATCGACAAGGTCTGGGAGCTTGGACGCGTTTGGTACCAAGACCGACTGGATCCGGACTGGCAGCCGAAGAGCGTCGCCACGATGCGAGCGATCTTCCAAGAGCTGGGCCTCAACGGGGAGTTCTGGAGGGTCGGGTGACACCTGTCCACGAAAAGAGACGCCTGAGTCGTCACAACCCATTGCAATTACAAATGTTGACGCTGGAACAGGTCTTGCAATAAGACAGTCGTGGGAACCATTATGCGGCCGGCTCAGATTCTATCGCTCACGATGTGCGCGCTTCTAAGTGCGACGCTCCTTCGAGCTCAAGCCACTAGCCCCGATTTCCTCTTCGGCGCCCCGAGAGGCTCCGTCACGATCCGAGGCGGCTTTCACGTCGCTTCAGCGAGTGGGGACGTTTTCGACTTCTTCTCTGACACGTTGACCCTACAAGGGAGCGATTTCAACGCGCCCGTCTTCGGTGTCGACGTCTCCTGGTCGATACATTCTCGCATCGATCTCCTCGGTAGCATCGATTTCAGCAAGGGCCGGTCGAGCTCCGAGTATCGAGACTTCGAAGAGAACGACGGCACTCCCATCCTTCAACAAACAGAGCTGACCAAAACCCCTCTCACCGGAAGCGTGAAGCTCTACGTCGTGCCGAAAGGCCGGGCCATCAGTCGCTTCGCTTACGTGCCGACCAAGATTCGACCTTATGTGGGGGGCGGGGGCGGCTTGATACACTACCGACTGCTCCAACAAGGTGACTTCGTCGACTTCGTAGATTTGTCGATCTTCACCGGTGAGTTCAGCTCCAGTGGATGGGGCGGCGAGCTTCATGCCTTCGGCGGCGTGGACATTCGCTTGTCACCCAGGTACTACTTGAGCGTCGAGGGTCGCTACGTTTGGGCCAACGCCACCCTCAGCGGCGACTTCGTGGGCTTCGACCCGGTCGACTTGTCGGGGTTTCAAACGACGGCCGGCGTTCAAATTCAATTTTGAGTTAGCATGAGCTCATCTGGAGGAAGACGATGAAAGTTGCACTCCTTGCCACCCTACTCCTGGCTCCGACGGTCTCTGCCGAGCCCGTCGACTCACGATGGCTGCCTTGGCTCGGATGCTGGGAGCTCGTGGATGACGACCGCCGCGATCCTCTCATCGGAGAGGCCGACCCGACCGAAGGCCAGGACGTTCCGAAACGAGGCTTGGTCTGCCTGGACCCATCACCCGATGAACGAGGGGTGACGGTCACCACCGTCTCGGGCGGTGAAGCGTTCCTCGAAGAGACCCTCGTCGCGGACGGAGCGAGGAACCCGTCGACCAAAGGCGAGTGCCAGGGATGGCAAACGATGGATTGGTCGGCCGACGGCCACCGGCTGTTCACGACGGCCGAGCTCGAATGCGAAGGAGACCGCAACTTAAGCGTGTCCGGGCTGACGATGATGGTGCCGCGCTCGACCTGGGTGGACATTCAGATCGTAGAGAGCAAGGCAGGACGGGCCGTCGTTCTCAGGCGCTATCGACCCGCGCACCCCGACGATGTAGCGGCAGCAGGGCTTTCGGACACGACCGAGTCCGCTCGCCCGAGCCGGATCC
>JAJCXL010000269.1 GCA_029263435.1 Acidobacteriota bacterium
CGACCTCCTTCCGGCCCTGCGCGACGGGAAAGTCGACCTGGTGCTGTCCGGTCTCTCGGTCACGCCGCAGCGGATGCAAGACTTCGCGTTCGTCGGGCCCTATGTGCTCTCGGGAAAGTCAGTGCTGACCGATAGCAGGACGTTGGTCGCCATGAAGGCGCCTCGCGACCTGGACAAACCCGAATACACCCTGGTGGCGCTCGCCGGCTCGACCAGCGTGGACTACGTCAAGCGGGTGGCGCCCCAGGCGAAGCTCGTGACCACCCAGAACTACGAGGAAGCGGTCCAGATGATCCTTTCCAAGCGAGCCACCGCCATGATTGCCGACATGCCGGCCTGCGTCCTGACCGTTCTCAAGAACCCGAACGCGGATCTGGCCACCCCGTCGCAGCCGTTCAACATCGAGCCCGTTGGGATCGCTCTTCGTCTCGGCGACCAGCGTCTGAAAGATCTGCTCGAGATCTACCTCGACGCGTTCGAAGGCACCGGTCTGTTGGAGCAGCTGCGAGAGAAATGGCTCGAAGGCGGCGACTGGGTGCTGGCACTGCCGTAGCGAGGCAGGCGATTCCCATACCGATTTCGATTCGGCATCATAGGGTCAGGAGTCGCATCTGCCGGAATCACCCACAGCGAAACAATCCATCCTTCTAATCCTCGTTTGCCTCTGCTTCGCGATGACCGGAGCGGCAGGGCTCGTCTACGAGGTCATCTGGAACCGTACCCTCGCCCTCTACATGGGAAACACCTCCTATGCTCTCGCGACACTCCTCGCCGTTTTCATGGGTGGCCTCGCTGCGGGAGCCTGGGCCGGCGGCCGTTGGGCGCCACGCGGCCGAGTCGGGCTGGCGGCCTATGCCGTGCTCGAGATTGGGACAGGACTTTACTGTGCGCTGCTGCCGGCATTGTTCACGATCGTCAAGCCGCTGTTCGGCTGGATCTATCAGTCTTATTACCTGAGCTTCACGGCGTTCAACCTCATGCAGTTCGTGGTCGCGGGGATCCTGCTCGGACCGGCGACGCTCATGATGGGGGCCACCCTGCCGATCCTCGTCAATGCGCTGACCTCTTCTCACACCCGGATCAGCACCCGGGTAGGCCTGCTCTATGCGGTCAACGCCGTAGGCGCCACGGTCGGCGTGCTCTTGACCGGATTCGTGCTCCTGCCGCATCTGGGTGCGCAATCGACCTATCGCATCGCGGTCGCCATCAACCTCGGCGTGGGCATCGCGGTGGGTGGTCTCTATCTCCTCCTTCCCGAGCGAACGCCGCTCCAACAAGAAACCTCGCTTCCGGTACAGCCCGGGAAAGCTGCACCTGCCCCTGTGTTTCGCCGCGTCTCGCTTCTGAGCGCTTATGCGGTGTGCGGGTTCGCGGCCATGCTCTTGCAGGTCACCTGGACCCGGTCGCTGACGCTGATCTTCGGATCGTCGACCTACGCGTTCTCGATGATCACCGCGGCGTTCATCCTCGGCCTGAGCCTCGGAAGCTGGGGGCTCGCGTGGGTAGGCGACCGCTCGTGGAGCGCGGCGGCGCTCGGGGGCCTCGCTGTCGCGGTCGGGCTCTCCGCGGTCACCACCGTGAGTCTGCTCGCGAATCTTCCCGTCACCCACACGCTCGACGTGCTGGCGGCCCAGGATTTCGGCGGGCTCGAATGGGCGCGCTTCCGCTCCGCGTCGGTGCTCTTTCTCGTGCCCACTATCGGCATGGGCGCGATGTTTCCGATCGTCTCGAAGCTCGCGGCCTCGACGACTCACGACGCCGCGCGCGCGGTCGGAGACGCCTACACGGTCAACACGAGTGGAACGATCCTGGGCGCTTTCGTGACGGGTTTCGTGCTGATCCCCTGGATCGGCATGCGAAACGGGGTGCTCGTCGCGGCGGGTCTCTATCTGCTCGTGGGCGCGGTGTGGCTCCGAGCAGGCCTCGTATCGATGCGGCATCGCAACGCGGTCGGGGCGCTCGTCGTCGTCGTGGGGATGGCCGCCATCGTCGCCGCCCCCGCATGGGATCGCTCGGTCATGACCAGCGGCGTTTTTCTCCGGGCCGCCACCTACGCGAACGGTGTGCAGGAGGGCGCCTCGGATGAGATCAAAGCGCGCATGCAGCAGAAGATCATCTTCTACAAGGAAGGACACTCCGATGTCACGACCGTCGTCGACAGGCCGGCCGGCCAGCGCGCTCTGATCGTCAACGGGAAGCCGGATGCCTACAGCCGGTCGGCGACTCAAGATTGGCTCGGACAGCTCCCTCTACTGTTGCGACCCGAGGCCCGCTCCGTTTTGTTGATCGGGCTCGGCAGCGGCGGCACGCTCGCCGCGATCGAGACCCACGATGACGTTCGACGGATCGACGTCGTCGAGCTCTCACCGGGTGTCGTCGAAGCCGCGCGAACTTACTTTCCCCAGTTCACCGGTAACGCTTTGAACGACGCACGAGCGCGCTTGCTCGTCGGCGACGGGCGATTGCACTTGGAGTACACGACGTCCACCTATGACGTCATCGTGTCGCAACCTTCGAACCCTTGGTTGGCAGGCGCGGCCGCGCTCTTCACTCGGGAGAGCTTCGAGTTGATGCGAGGGCGCTTGAACGAAGACGGACTCGCGTGCATTTGGTTTCAGGGATTCTCGATGCCGGAGGAGAACTTCCGCATCCTCACGAAGACGTGGGCGGAGACGTGGGACCACAGCTCGGTGTGGCTTTCTCCCGCGATCGGCGAGTACCTCTTCATCGGATCCGGCGAGGCGCTCGGAATCGATCTCGCCGGTTTGGAGCGCACCATGTCCGAGCGGCCAATCCTACCCATGCTCTCTCGCATTGGCATGCCCTCCCCCGCGCACTTTCTGAGCTATCTGGTGAGCGTCGATGAAGGGCTCGTCGCTATCGGCGAAGGATCCTCGACGAATACCGACGACAACGGACGGATCGAGTTCGACACACCCAAGGGAATGGGGCGAGACCAGACCGGGGCCATTCTCCAACTATTGCAGTCGCACCGGGTGGACCCGTGGCTCTACGTGGCCGGCGACGAGACGGATCCGGACTTTGCGTCCGGCCGCGCGCTCGGCCGGACTCTGTTTCGAGACGCCGCCTTGTTCGTCGAGACCTACGGTGCGAAAACGACGGAACGCCTCGCCATTCTGCAACGCATCACCAAGACCAACCCCAACAACTTACACGCTCTCGCCGAGCTGGCTCGGCTCGAGAATCGCTAGCTCGACGGACCGCCGGCGAACGAGCGCGGCTTTACTCTTCGAGAAACATCTGTCCGTCTCGCACCTCGAAGCGAAAGCCAGCCTCCGTGGCCGCTTGGACGAGCGCCTCTCGAAGGATGCGCTTCGCGTCGGGGCCGTGCTCGAGGCGGCGCATGAGGCCTTCGCCTTTCCGGTCTCCCACCGTGAGAGTGAGCTTCAAGCCTCGACGCTTGCAGAGCACCTTCCGGCCGTCATCGAGGATGCGCTTGAACGGCTTGATGTAGGCGTCGGCATAGTTGATGCCGATGCCGGAGCCGTCGTCCCGATTCTCGGGCAGGAGCTTCTCCGACTCGACGCTCTCAGGACCCAGCTCGATACGCATTCAAGACCTCTCTGAACAATCGAATGTGGTCGGGAGTGCTGCCGCAGCATCCGCCCACGATGGAAGCCCCCGCTTCGATGAGGGCGGGGACGCCCTCGACCATTTGCTCCGGCGTTTCCTTGTAGACGACTTTCATGTTCTCGACGACCGGAAGCCCTGCGTTCGGCTGAGCCATGATGGGCGTGTCCGAGACTCCGGAGACGTCGCGATAGAGCTTCACCGTCGCAGCCGCGACGGCCATGTCGACGCCGGTGCCACAGTTGAGCGCGAGGACATCCGCTCCTTCTTCGAGCATGAACTCGGCGGCCCTCTCCGGGCTGATACCCATCATCGTTCGGACCTCGTCGCTTTCGATCATCTTGTCGAAGGCCATCGATCCTATGACACAAGGCGCGCCCGCTCGTTTCGCCGCGCGCAGCCCGATGCGAAGCTCTTCGAGCGCGGTCTGGGTCTCGATGAGGATCGCGTCCACTCCTCCCGCCACCAGCGCTTCGGCTTGCTCGGAGAACGCACGCTCGACCCGGTCTTCCGAAATATCCCCATAGGGCTCCAGGAGCCCGCCGAACGGTCCGATGTCGCCAAGGACGAACCCCGCTCGGTCCGCGAAAGCCTGACGGGCGATTTCCGCCCCGGCTTTGTTGATCGCGAACACCCGCTCGGCTTCGTCGTGCCGTTCGAGCATGATCCGCGAGCCGCCGAACGTATTCGTGATCAAGCAATCCGAGCCGGCGGCCACGTAGCGTTTCTGGATCGCGAGCACTTTGTCCGGGGCATCGACGTTCCAGGCTTCGCCGCACCCTCCCGGCTCGAGCCCCGCGCGCTGGAGCTCGGTGCCCATCGCGCCGTCTCCCAGCAAGACGCGCTTGCGAGCGGCTTCCACCAGCGTCACGACACTCTCCTGAAGGCGCAGCGATAATCGCAATCCGGACACGAGCTCGCTTCGGCGCGTCCAGTGAGCACCCCGACCAACGAGTTGACGGGCTCGAGCATCCCCGTAGGCAGGACCGAGACGGGAGCTTCGGGACCGAGGGCAGCCACCAGCCGGACCTGTGCTTCGAGATCCCAGCTCCCATAGCCGGGGCTATCGTGAGGATGCTCGCGTCCGAGCTGCTCGACGACCGCGGCTCCGAGCCGGTCGAGAAAGTACGCTTCGTCCACCCGATCCTCGCGCCATCGCTTCTGTACTTCTCGCTCGAGCTCCGAGCCCGCGGTCAACGCGACCACCGATCCGCGAATGAAGACTGTCGGCCGGCCGTAACGAGCGTACCAATCGATCGATTCCCGGGCTCGGGTCAGAACATCCCCTTCCAACATCTTGCCCGCGGGATAGCCCAGCAGGCGCGCATATTCATGAAGCTCGATCATGCGTCCAGCACCTCGGCGCCGATGGGGACGAACTGGCATCCTTCGACGAAGAAGTCGAAGAAATCCGGGTGGGTCTCGAGCTCGATGTGCTCGATCGTCTCGACCGCACGTTCGATCTCTGCCCGATGAGAGGCCGATAACAGCGCGCGCGAAGCGCCCTCCAACGCGGCGTTTCCCACCACCCTGATCTTGTCGTCGGCAAGCTCGGGTAGGAGCCCGATGCGCCGCGCCGCATCCAGGTCGAGATGTTTCGCGAAGCCGCCGGCGAGAAAAAACCTGTCGACCTCGTCGAGGGAGAATCCGTAAGCGTCTCGAACGATCTGGAGACCGGCGACGTTGGCGCCTTTCGCTTGAGCGAGCTCGTTGACGTCGGGCTCGGTGAACACGACCCGGTCACTGAGCTCGACCTCTTCGAGCCCTTCCGCGAAGCGTCCTTGGGCATTCATGCGGCCCGAACGAAGGAGCTCACTCATGAGATCGATCAGGCCGGAGCCGCAGATGCCGGAAGCCTCGCCGTCACCGATGACACTCAGCGCGAAGCGACCGTCCGGGGTGAGCTCGACGTGCTCGATCGCACCGTCGAGAGCGGGCATCCCGCACCCGACCCCGCCTCCTTCGAATGCGGGCCCGGCGGGACACGACGCGGCCATCAACCGATCGCGGCCGCCGACGATGAGCTCCGTATTCGTTCCGATATCCATGAGGACCGAGATGCCCGTGCGCTCGTGCATGCCGGTCGCGAGGAGCGCCGCGGCCGCGTCGCCACCGACGTGGCTTCCGATAATCGGGAGTCCGTAGACCGAGGCGTCAGGGTGCAGCGGCAAGCGCAGCTTGGACGCTTTGGCCGTCAGGCTCGCCTCATGCGTGGAGCGATACGGCTTTTGTCCGATGGAATGCACATCGAGGCCGAAGAAGAGATCGCGCATGGTCGAGTTCCCCACGACGACCAGCTCGACGATCTCTTCGCTCGCCACCGGCAAAGTAGCCAGCGACTGCCGCAGATAGCCAAGGAGGGTCCGCTGGAGCAAACGCCCTTTGTGGGTCGTGTCGTAGTGGATGCGCGCCATGATGTCCGAGCCCCCGAAGCGCTGGGGATTCTCGAAAGATTGCGACGCTCGAAGCTCACCCGAGCTCAAGTCGTAGAGCCGGAGGGCCACGGTCGTCGTGCCGACGTCGATCG
The DNA here is from genome assembly GCA_029263435.1 of Acidobacteriota bacterium. Classification (GTDB taxonomy): domain Bacteria; phylum Acidobacteriota; class Vicinamibacteria; order Marinacidobacterales; family SMYC01; genus JAJCXL01. The sequence goes on from JAJCXL010000269.1 coordinate 6,119, forward strand.
CGAGGCCGAATCCTTCTCGCGGCTCGACGGCCAAAGGCTCGAGCCCCGACGCTTCGTCGACGATCCGCAAGCCGCCCCGGCGCATCGTGCGACAGTGGACGACGCCGTCATCCGAATCTTCGATAGGGCGCGCACGACAAGCGAGCCGAAACGTCTCACCCAGGTGCGCCTCCTCAGCGGAGCGCGGCGTCAGAAAGCGTTCGCCCGATTCGATCTCGACGAGGCACTCTCGACACTTGCCTTGCTTCACACAAGACGTCGGCACCAGGACCCCGACCGCTTCGGCGCATTCGAAGAGAGTTTGGCCAGGCGCCGCGATCGTTTCGTGGTGGTCGATGACGACGCGGGTCACGGCGACGTCCGGGAAGCCTCTCGGGCGGCGACGAGCTCTTTGAACACGTTGACGGCGCTCGCGGCGTCGGCGCCGTAGCCGTCTGCGCCAATCTCGTTCGCGAACTCCGGCGTAACCGGTGCTCCGCCCACCGCGATCTTGACGTCGAGGCCGGACGCCTTGACCGCTTCCACCACTTTGGGCATATAGATCATCGTCGTCGTCAAGAGCGCGCTCATGCCGAGGATGGCGGCGTCGTGCTCTCGGACGGCCGCGATGAACTCTTCCGCGCTGGTGTCGGTACCGAGATCGACGATGGTGAACCCGGCCCCTTCGGCCATCATCCCCACCAAGTTCTTGCCGATATCGTGGAGATCGCCCTTGACCGTCCCCATCACGATGGTCTCGGACGTGTCCGCGTCGCCGCGCTCGGTCAACAGGGGTCTGAGAATCGCCATCCCTGCTTTCATCGCCCGAGCCGCCAAGAGCACTTCCGGGACGAAGATGCGATTCCTCTTGAAATCTTCGCCGACGACTCTCATGCCGGCGATGAGTCCGTCCTCCAAGACCGCGGCGACGTCGAGTCCTTCCGCCAGGGCCTCTTCCGTCATCTGCTGGACGATCTTGTGCTTGCCCTCGAACAGCAACTGATTCATGAGTGCGTAGTCAGCCATGGCTCGCTTACTCGAACTCCGGGAGCGCGACCTCTTTGTCGCTGCAGGTGGATGCGAAGAGGGTTCGGATCTCTTTGTGAAGCGCGGCGTCGAGAGGCTCGACATCGTAGTCCTCGAGACACTCGTCGATCACCTCGGCCGCGCGCTCCTTGAACGTCTTCGAGCCGTGCTCTTCCCACTGCTCCCAGTTGGTCCGATCGACCATGGGCCCCGGGATATAGAGCTCCTCCGGCCAGTGCTCGAGAGTGTGCTCGGACATCATGAGATGCTTCTCGCGCACCAGCTCGTCGATGAGAGCCTGCGTCGGCAGATCTTCTTTCACTTCGACCGGCTCGATGAAGCGCCGCGCATGGGCAACGACCTCGTCGTCGAAGGCCAGCTTCTCCAAGCTGAAGCAGTTCACGTAGTCGAGCATCCCGGGCCCGGACACGGAGTTGATGCCCGCGAGTGAGGCTAGGATCGCGCCCATTCCGGTCTCGAGACCCGCTTGGGAGTCGTTGAACTTAGAGTCGGACAACGCCATGTAGGCCTGACTCGGAATCTTCAGATGGTCTGCGATCTGAGCGTAGCCGCAATATAGCTGCAGGGCCTCGACCGCGGTCATCGGATTGGTCATGAGCTTCATGTGAAAGCTCGCGGGGGCTCCCCCGAACAAGACCGGTGTCCCCGGTCGAATGCGCTGGGCGATGGCCAGACCACTGAGCACTTCGGCAGTGTGAAGCACCAGTGCGCCGACCGTCGTGCTCGGAGAGATCATCCCGAGCAAGAGCACGGGCACGATCTCCATCGGGATGCCCCACTCGGCGCAATCGATGATGTTGGAGATGGGGTCCTCGCCCCAGCGGAGGGGCGTGTTCGGACAGCAGGTAAAGATCGACATCGGACGATCGATGAGGTCTTGTCGGTCGTCTCGAAAATAAGCCATCAACTGGCCCATGCGAGGCACGCCGAAAGCAGTGAAGGCACCCGAGACGATCGGCTGCTTCGAGTAGCTCAGCACCATGTAGAGACGCCACGCATCCGCGATGTCTTGAGGGACATCCTTCGGAATGAACGCGGTCGACAAGTACGACAGGTGCTTCATCCCGTTCGCGATCTTCACGTAGTCGACGAAGTCAGGTGAGCTGGGCTCGCGGATCTCGCCGGTCTTTCGGTCCAGGATCCGAAGCGCGGAGGAGCCCGGCACGAAGTGCACCCGGTCGCCTGAAAGGGTCGCGTGCGGGTTGCCGTCGCGGTCGTGAAGCGTCAGCGAGGAGGGCGCGCTCGCCAACGCTTCTTCCATGATCGGGCGAGGAAAAGTGATGCGACGGTTGTCTTTAGTGCCGGTGAAGCCGGCCACGACGAGTCGGTCGAACGCGTCGTCGTGCTCGACGAGGACTCCGGTGGTCTCCAAGATGGACAGCGCTTCATCGACGATGCGCTCGATGAGCGACGTCTCGAGGATCTCCATCCGGGCTCTCATGTGCGCTTGCGCTCCGGATCGAAAAAAGGCAACGGCGCGACTTTGGCCTGGGCGCGACAGCGGACATACTCGACGGTGAACTCGAGATCGAGAGGCGTTCCGTGCGCTTCGTAACCACGGTCGACAGTCGCGAGCGCGAGATATTTCTTGAGTAGCACCGACCATCCATGACTCGTCGCTTTGCCGACTTGTCTGCCTCCCGCGTAGATCGGCACGCCCTCTCGAGACGCTTCGTTGGGGATCTCGGGCGCGAGACCTTCACGCTCGAACAACCGCTCGATCTCGCGAAACGAGACTTCGAGCCCGACAAAAAATCGTTCGGGGCCCCGCTGCCTCTCTTCGACGAGCGCTCGCTTGCCGTTGAAGGCGGGCTTTTTGAGATGCACCGCCCAACCGAGATTGATCTCATAAGGCGTCGACTTTTGTGAGTCGATGAAAGTC
>JAJCXL010000270.1 GCA_029263435.1 Acidobacteriota bacterium
GAAAGCTCGCGCGAAGATCATGGCGCGACTCACGAGCCAGTGTGGTGCGGAGCTTCGCTCGTAGCGACGGATGGCTGGCTCGAACGGAACGTTTTCGACCTACCTCTTCGATCTCGACGGGACCCTGCTCGATTCGATCGAGCTCATCTTCCGCTGCTACCGCTACGCGAGCGAGCGTCACTTGTCGGCTCAGCCCCCGGAGCGGGTCTGGCGTGATGGGCTTGGCACACCTCTTCGAGCTCAGTTTGGAGAGGTGACGACGGACACCGAGCTCATCGAGCGCATGGTTGAGACCTATCGCGAGTACCACGTCGAGCACCACGATGAGGGCGTTTCTCTCTATCCGGGGGTCGAGGCGCTAATCACGGCGTTGGCGGCGAAGCCCGTGAAGCTCGGACTCGTGACCAGCAAGCTGCGCCGAGGCGCCGAGCGCGGTCTGAGAGTGACCGGACTCGTCGACTACTTCGATGTGATCGTCACCGCGGACGATGTCGAGCGGGCGAAACCCGACCCTGAGCCCGTGCTCACCGCGCTCGCGAAGCTCGATGCGGATAGCGCGACGACCGTGTTCGTCGGTGATTCCCCGCACGATATCGCCTCCGGGCGAGCGGCGGGGGTCGCTACCGCAGGCGTCTTGTGGGGGCCGTTCGACGAGGCGACGCTCGTCCGTGCCGCGCCGACCTTTCTTCTGAAAGCGCCGGCGGACCTTCTCGACGTTTAGCTTTTTCGACGACGTCGACGGAGGACCCGTCCTAAAAAAATCGTCCAACCACTAGAGACCTGTCCCCCGTCGACCTCACGAACGGCCAACCGGGGAGACGACCGGTCTCGAGGAGGTGTCCATGGACGATCGCATGATTGTCGCGAGCCCCGCGATGAAGCGGGTGGTTCAGTCCGTCATTGCGGTGGCCCCGTTCGATGTCCCGGTTTTTCTGAGTGGTGAGAGTGGTACGGGCAAGGAGCTCGCGGCTCGAAGGCTCCACCTCACGAGCCGGCGTTGTCGACGCGCGCTCGTTCCGGTGAACTGTGCGGCGCTTCCCGACACCCTCGTCGAAGCGGAGCTCTTCGGTCACACCCGAGGCGCGTTCACCGGCGCCACCACCGCCCGCCAGGGTCTGCTCGACGCCGCAGACGGCGGGACCCTGTTCTTGGACGAGGTGGCGGAGCTCTCCGCTCGGGCGCAAACGACGTTGCTGCGCGCGCTCCAAGAAAAGGAATACCGCCGCCTCGGAGACTCCGGTCTGTCGCGGTCGGACTTCCGCGTCGTCTCGGCGAGCCACAAAGACTTGGACAACGAAGTCGCCGCCGGTCGATTCCGTCCCGATTTGTTGTTTCGGCTCCGCGTGGTGCGGGTGCATATCCCGCCGTTACGCGAGCGTCGTCCAGATATCCCGGTGCTCGCCCGCTATCTGGCCGAGCACAAAGCGCTAGAGATCGGACTCCGACCTCGGCCGCTCACCACTCGGGCGCTAGAGGTCTTGTCCGCGTACTCATGGCCGGGAAACGTCCGCGAGCTCGAAAACGAGATCGTACAAGGCTTGGTGCGGGCCCAAGAGTCGACGGCTCTCGACACGACCCACCTATCCGCGACGCTCGAGCATCCGGCGGAGCGCGGACTTCGGTTCGCGTCGCGAAGTCTCGAGCGGCGGCTCGTCGAAGAGGCTTTGGTCTTGGCGGGCGGTAACCGATCTCGCGCGGCTCGCACGCTCGGAGTATCGCGTCAGACCTTGTATCGGAAGCTCAAGCGCTATGCCGGCTGAATGAGGGTTACGCAAATTGGTTGGTGCGGCGGGGACGGTCTCCCAACTCAGAGAAGGAACCAGGCGCTGACTCCTCCCCGTTTTCTCGCCGTCCCCGCCACTCATCGAGCGGCACCAATCGGCTCTTCGTTCGGACGCGGATCGTGGATTCAAGAAATGTCGCGCGAGCGAAGACCCATTAAGAAAGCGTAGCGAACATCTGAACGGGCGTCAACACCACGTGGAGGCCGCCGCCACGACTCTTTCCTCGCAAATTGGCGCGCGATGGTAAAAGATTCTCATCATGTCGCGTATCCACGAGCTCACAACCGCCTTGTTTCTCGCAATTCTTCTCGTTCCCACTCACCCCGCGTCCTCGCAAGACGCGTTCGACGATCTCGAGCTTCGGGCGATTGGACCAGCGGTCATGGGTGGTCGGATCGACGCCCTCGCCGTCGTCACGTCCCAGCCCGGAACGGTCTTCGTCGGCACGGCCTCCGGTGGGCTTTGGAGGACGACGAACATGGGAACGACTTGGACTCCAGTGTTCGACGACTACGAGACCTCCTCGATTGGAGACGTTGCGGTGGCGGCGTCGGATCCCGCGATGGTGTGGGTCGGCACCGGCGAGCCGAACAACCGCCAAAGCTCGACCCTCGGAAACGGAGTGTACAAGTCGGAAGACGGGGGAGAGCGTTTCACTCACGTCGGGCTAGAGGCCACTGGCCATATCGGGAAGGTTCTCATCGATCCGAGCCGCCCTTCCCGAGTCTTCGTTGCGGCGCTCGGCAATTTGTGGAAAGCGAACGAAGAGCGAGGGGTGTTCCGCACGCTCGACGCCGGCCGCACATGGGACAAAGTCTTGTTCGTCGACGCCGACACCGGAGCCACGACGATGGCCATGGATCCGATCAACTCCGATATCTTGTACGCCGCCACTTACCAACGACGTCGAACGCCGTGGGGCTTCAGTGGTGGGGGACCAGGCAGTGGGATCCACAAGTCGACGGATGGCGGCGACACTGGGTCGCGGCTCGAGCACGGTCTTCCTGACGGTCCGCTCGGACGGATTGGACTCGCGGTGGCACCGAATGCTCCTCGCACCGTCTACGCCCTCGTCGAGCACACGAGCGAGGGCGGCGTCTATCGCTCCTTCGACCGCGGCGAGCATTGGGAGAAAGTGAACTCGCTCAACCCGAGACCCATGTACTACAGCAAGATTTTCGTGGACCCGTCCGATGCCGAGCGCGTCTATGTTCTCGGGTCGTCGTTTCATAGCTCCGCCAACGGCGGGCGGGACTTCGAGACCCACACGGAGATGACGCCGACCTATGACATCGGCGTTCACGGCGATCATCACGCGTTGTGGATCGATCCGTCGAATGGCAGCCACCTCGTGCTCGGCGGCGACGGCGGACTTTACTTCTCGTGGGATCGGGCGCGCTCGTTCCGAAAAATCGACAATCTTCCGCTAGGGCAGTTCTACGCCGTCGCGGTCGATTTGGATCGTCCTTACAACATTTACGGTGGCGCTCAGGACACCCACTCATGGACCGGGCCTTCCGCGACCCGGCACCAGATAGGCATCCTCAATGGTGATTGGGTGCAAACCAACTTCGGCGACGGCATGTATCAACAGGCGGATCCGGAGGATCCGACCATCGCTTATACGGAATCTCAAGGTGGGAATCTGGTGCGTCTCGACCGACGGACGGGCGATCGAAAAGTGATCAAGCCCACGCCCGAAGAGGAAGGACAGCGTCTTCGATTCCATTGGACGGCGCCGTTTGCGATATCTCGACACGATCCCGAGTCGCTGTATTTCGGGGGGAACCGCTTGTTCGTGACGAGAGATCGTGGCGAGTCCTGGACCTCGTCTCCTGATTTGACGTGGTCCGAAGATCGAGACGAGCTTCCCATCATGGGCTCGGTCCCGGGCGAGAACACGTTGTCGCGGCATGACGGCGTGGCGGCATGGGGGACGATCTCGACGATCTCGGAGTCTCCGATGACCCGCGGGACGGTCTATGTCGGAACGGATGACGGCCGCATTCAAGTCACCCGAGACGACGGGGAGACTTGGGAAAGCGTCGAAGATGCGCTCTCGGATTTCGAGCCTCGCCGTGCGAAAGTGAGCCGGGTCGTGGCTTCTCACCACGCCGCCGGCCGAGCTTATGTGAGCTTCGACCGCCATCACCTCGGCGACCCGAGCCCGTACGTGTTCGTGACGGAGGACTTCGGTGGCTCCTTTCGCGCGCTTACCCTGCCCGCGTCGGCTTGGTGGGTGAACGTGGTCGCCGAGCACCCGGCGAACGGGGACTTGTTGTTCGCGGGGGCGGAAACGGGATTGTTCCTCTCGTTCGACCGCGGCGAGTCCTGGCAAGTGGTGAAAGGCGGATTACCCACCGTGCCGGTCGACGACCTCGTGATCCACCCGAGAGACGACGATCTGATCGTCGCCACTCACGGTCGATCGATTTACATCCTCGACGATCTTTCGCCCCTCGCGGCGTTTCGTGGAGCAGACACCTCGCTCCAGCTATTTACGCCCCGCGACGCCATGGTCTTTCTGCCGTGGAAGCACGAAAGCTACGGTGGACAAGCACAGTTCATTGGCGACAATCCAACCTACGGCGCGCTCGTTACCTACTATCTGCCGAGCGACACATCGGATGACGCTGTCACCTTGGTGGTCAAAGATAGTGGAGGCGCGGTGCTTCGGGATCTTTCGGCACCCGGCGGGAAGGGGTTCCATCGAGTCAGCTGGGATTTGCGGACGAAGCCCGTGGAGCTTTCGAGTCCGGCGCGCGGGCCGATCGTCCCGGTGGGGGACTACGTCCTCGAGCTCACGGTGTCCGGCGAGACTCGCACCGCGCCCCTATCGGTAAGAATGGATGAGCGCCTCGATATCAACGCGGCGGAGTCACGTGAGCGCTACGACTTTCTCGTCGAGGCCAACGAGCTTCGTTCGAAGCTGAACGACGCCGTGCAAGACACCGAGAATCTCATCGCTGACGCGGCGAAGCTTCAAGCGTTGTTCTCGGGCGAGGCATCGGGTGAGCTCGTCGACGCGCTCGAAGGGTTGGATGAGGCTCTCGGTGAGGCCGCACGACCCATCGGCGGTGGTCGCCCGAGCTTTCGCAACCCGACCCTTCTGACGCGGGTCTCTCGCTTGACGTCGGAGCTCTCCGGAAGCGAGGTCACCCAAGGTAGCCTCCACGGACCGACGGCCGCCCAACGTCGTCAGCTCGGACTTCTCACGGCGCGAGCCGACGAGGCGCTCGCGGCGCTCGAAGACGTCACCCGGCGATCTCTCGCCGAGGTCAATCGTTTGTTGGGGGAGCGTGGTCCGTTGCGCTTGGGCGGCGCCGAATAGAGACCGCCCGAAGAGGAACGCTCAAAAATCGGTGTCGGCGGAGACTTCGGCCTCACCGGTGTCGTCCGGCAAGACGGCGGCGACTCGAATGGGAACCAAGTCCGGAGCGCACCGTTTCAAGTAGGCAATCTCTTGGCGGAGCCTATTCAGGTCGTCGCCGCGGTCGATGTCGTACCACGGAACGAGCGTCGTCGACGCGACGCCGAGCCGCTCGAGAATAGCGAGCGTCTGGTCGAGCACGCGCTCGCTCCCCCAATCCACTCCCGCGAAGATGTCCGCGTAGAAGCGGTCGCATCCCAGCAAGTAGTAGCCACCGTCGTCGGCGGGCCCCAGCACGACATGGCCGCTGGCTAGATGGGTAAACGCGTCCTCGACGAGCTCGAGCGGGACGGTCGGGCTATCGCTTCCGAGGATGACGACCCCCGAAGCGCCCCCCGCGAGGCTCGTCTCGAAAAGGTGAGACATGCGCTCGCCGAGATCTCCGTTCGATTGGACGCCGACCTGCCACCCGTCGGGGACGTCGAGATCTCCGGGCTCGATCAGCTCTTTGCTGAGCAAGACGTGTTTCTCCACGCTGGGGAGATCGAGTTTTCCGAGGTGCGCGAGCGTGTCTTCAATCAACGCGCGATGGAGCGACAACGCCTGCTGAGGCGTCAAAGGCGGCGACAGGCGGGTCTTTACCTTGCCCAGCTCGGGCGCTCGGGCGAACACGGCGAGGATCTCACTCATCCCAAGACTCCTCTAGGTGGGCGAGCGGCGGCACCCGTGCGCGTCGCGGCGAGAATGTCGAGCAACGCTTTGTTCTCCGGGTTTGCCGACAGGCCTTGCCGACACACGCGCGCGGCCTCGGACACGTCCCCGGACGCCAGGAGCGCGCTCGCGGCTTTGACCATCGGCCCCACTCTGTTCGGCTCGAGCGCGACGAGCTTGAGATAAGTCTCGGCGGCTTGGCCGGGTCTTCCGACCTCCGAGTACGTATCCCCGAGACGCTCGAGCACATCGGGGCGGTCACCTCGGAGCATCAAGAAGACGTGGTAGGCCGTGATCGCCTCGTCGTGATTGGATCGGGCGCGATACAGATCACCAAGGAGGCGATGCGCCTCGGCGGGAACGGGTGTCTGGCGGGAGGCGCGCTCGAGCTCTGCGAAGCCGCGAGATTCGTCGCCGGCCGCAAGGTAGGCACGTCCGAGAACGAGAGCGGCAGTACCGTTACCGGGCTCCATTTTGGAGACAGTCTCGAGAGCCGTCACGGCGTTATAGAGAGCGACGGAGTCTCCGTCGCGGCTCGCGACTTCGAGCCAAAGCTCGCCCAGTGCCAAGTAGGCAGCCGGGAGGTTCGGGTCTTGTTCGAGCGCGAGAGTGACCGCATCGATCGC
>JAJCXL010000271.1 GCA_029263435.1 Acidobacteriota bacterium
AGATCGTATTGCATGAACGAGACGAGCCAGATTTTGTCGTCGACCTGCTTGACGCCGACGTTTTGACCGGCGAAGACGGTGCTCAGGTTGATCTTGAGGCGGTCGAAACAGATGCGTCCGCAGCGGGTGACGGTGATGGTCTTGTCGTGGAACGGGTATTCGAGCTCTTCCAAGCCTCGATAGGGCCGTGAAGAACGCTGGTAACGCTCTGCGGGGTATTGCATCCCGAGCGCTTCATGGGGCCGCTCGTTGTTGAAGCAGTCGATGAAGTCGTCGAACTTGGCTTGCTGCTGAAGGAAGTTGTCCCCGGCGGGCTTGGTTGCCTCGAGCTTGAGAGTCAGGTGCATGCGTTCATGCCGCCCGTTTTGTTGCGGATGACCAGGCTTGATGCGTTCGATGTCGATGCCCAGACGCAGCCACCAAACCGAGAGCCGGCTCAGACCGAAGAGCGCATTGGCGCATGAGAACGGCACTCCGTTGTCGGTCCGGATCGCCATCGGCAAGCCAAAGTCTTTGAAAGCCCGCTCGAACACCGTGAAAGCGTAGCCCTCTTTGGTGGTCGCGAGAGCGTCACAGGCGAGCAGATAGCGACTCGAATAGTCCGTGATGGTCAGCGGGTAACAATAGCGCCGGTCGGCCAGCATGAACTCGCCCTTGTAGTCGGCGCACCACAGCTCGTTGGGCCGACGTGGCCTGGACAGTGCGGTGCCCTTGGCTTTGTAGCGTCGACGGCGCCGTCGTTTGACCAGGCCGTGCCGATCGAGAACGGCATGGACGGTGCTGTTGGCCGGGGTATGGACGTCCGGATACAACCGCCGAAGCCGTTCTCGCAGCTTGGGAGCACCCCAGTTGGGTTTGTCTTTCTTGAGCTGCACGATCAGCTTCTCGACCTGCATCGGAAGCTGGTTCGCATGTCGGTACGGTCGCCGAGAACGATCGGTCAGACCTTCTAGCCCGCTGTCTTTGTAGCGGCCGAAGATCTTATAGCCGGTCTTTCGTGAGATACCGAACTCCCGGCACAGCACCGCCATCTTCTCGCCGTCTAGCAAACGCGCGACAAATCGGAGACGTTCTTCCACTTGGTTGCACTCCTTCCATGGCACTTCGCCCTCCCGCGGAAGGCAAAAGTGTCACCCATGTCTCCGGAATGGAGTGTTACCTATGTCTCGGGAAGCTCACCTAAATTTTTCGCGCAGCAAATTGCTCGTCGGGACCAGTGTTACCTTTGGTTGCTCCGTCTGGACGGAGTCCGCCGCGCCCACCCCGAGATTTCCAACGACCCCGCGATCAAGCCGCGCCCCAAGCAGCATTCAATCGCTGTCAGGCTAGGGCCCGGCCAGCAGTCGAATCTCGAGGGCGATGTCGCCGGGGTTGTCGTGGTTCACGACGACGTCTACCTTCTCCCCTTTCTTCGACCGCTCCGGGCGCACGGTCGTGACTTGACCCGGAAAATTTGATCGGCGATGGTTGGCCCCGGAGCAAGAATGGTGGACGGGATCGACGCCAGCAAACTCGTCGTTGAATTCGTGAATTCGAACCTCGATCGGATTTTGCCAAAGAGCCTTTACAATGAGATCTATGACGGCTCGCTACCTCCAGATGGCGGCTTTCATCGTCGCCGCGGCATGCTTCGGTGCGCGGAGCGCTCTCGCGTGTACGTGTGCACCGGACGCCCCAGCGCTCGCCAAGCTCGACCGAGCTAGCGCGGTATTCCTCGGGGAGATGGTCTCGATGCGAGTCTTCGACCTCAATTCGCTGCCTCGTGGTCAGGCCTACACCTTCCGAACGTCAGCCGCGTGGAAAGGCGTCACGAGCCGCCTCGTCGAGGTTGGTGTCGAAGCAAGCAACTGCGCCTCATCGTTCACACGAGGAGAGGAGTACTTGGTCTTCGCGTACGCCGATGTCGATTCCTCGACAAAGGGAAACCCGGCGGAAGTTGATGATCTGTTGACGCGTCCGACCTTCTTTACCTCCGTTTGCTCCAGAAACCTCTTGTTCCAACGCGCCGGCGCTGTGCTGGCCGAGTTGGGAGATCCGAAATGGACGAACGACGTCGATGTCGTGTCGTGGCTGAGCCCCGAGTTGCTCGACGCTAGCCAGCGCGGCGACGGTGCTCGCGTGAACGAGATCATCGGCGCTGGGCATGACGTCAACGCGAGGGACCGCGCGACGCATCGGACGGCCCTCATCTCGGCTTCCGCGGGTGGACACGTTCCGACGATGCAGGCTCTTCTACGCGCCGGCGCGAGCGCCGACGCCTCGGCGCGAGGCCGGACGTCTCTCTCTGAAGCGGTGAGCGGCCGGCATTCAGCGGCGGTGGACGTACTCCTCGGACACGGGTCGAGCGTCGACGACGAAGCCGTCGTCTCCGCAGCCGAACGTGGTGACTCTGAGATGATGGCCCAACTCCTTCGTTGGGGCGGCACTCCGAACGCCGCGTCACGGAAGGGTTGGACTGCGCTGACAGTGGCGAGCCACTCGGGGCAGAAGGAAGTTGTCGAGATGCTCCTCGATTTCGGCGCGGATCCGGACCTGGCGGCGGACCCGTTTCGCACGGCTCGCAGGTTGGCCCCGCTTGAGGCGGCACTCGCATCGAGCCATCACGACATCGCCCGTCTTCTCATCGACCGAGGATCACGAGTCCGTGACCGAGCGTTCGAGGCGGCATTGCTTGTGCCTGAAGAGCTCTGGATGCTACTCGAACGGACCCGATCGCAGCAGAGCGCGGCCCCTATCGACATCCGTGCCGAGACGTTGAATCGCGCGGTCCGGACAGGCGACGTTCGTTTGCTCGAGCGCCTTCTCATCCACCGTCCGGATCTCCACGGCACCGACCGCGAGCGCGACGCGCCGCTACCTCTAGCGGCCGGTGCGGGGCACTTCGACATGGTCGAAGCGCTTTTGAAGGCCGGCGCTGACGTCAATCACGTACACCGCATCGGTAGCGCGTTGTGCGCTGCCGCGGCGTCTGGAGACGTCGCCATGATCCGGTTCCTCATCGACCGCGGCGCCGACGTCAACGTGGGAGGAGACTACGATAGTCCGCTCGCTGCTGCGGCCCGTACCGGAAGTGTCGACCCCATCGAACTCCTGCTGGCCGCCGGGGCGCTCATCGATGGATCTGCACCAATCGGCAGTACGGCGCTCAACGAGGCGATCGCCCACGAGCACTCCTCGCTCGTGGCTTATTTGCTCGAACGCGGCGCGGATCCGCGTCTGCAGTCCCCCGTTTGCACGGCATTGCGGCGGGGCCGGCTCGACTTCGCGGACTTGCTGTTCGCGTCCGGGGCGCCTCTGGGTGACGCGGGGTGCGACCCCATCGCGAGCGCCGCGCGAAGCGGTCATGTCCAGACTGTCATCGGACTCCTTGAACGAGGCGTGCGACCCGAGCCGGGTTCAAAGGCACTTCATGAGGCGGTGAAACGAGGGCACACCGAGATCGCACGTATTCTGATTTCACGAGTCGGCATGAACGTCAACACGTCCGTCGGCGTACTCGACGCCTACCTGCTCGATGAGGCGGTGTACAGCGGATCGCCGGAAACGGTGCGCCTGCTCATCGAGGCCGGCGCGGACGTGAATCCGCCAGGCCGTCGCACCGACGCACCTCTGTCGCGTGCGGTCCGGAGATGCGGTGAGCGCGTGCTCCTCAGGAGGCAAAGGCGTCGCGAAGACCTTGCCTCGTCGGATCGGTGCGTCGCGATCGTCAAGCTTCTCGTCGAGGCGGGTGCGGCGCTCGACGCGCTCGACTGGCGAGGCAAGACCGCCTACGAGGTAGCCCGGGAGGCGCACGACGCCGCCGTCCTCGCCATCCTCGGACGATGAGGCCCTGGCGAACGGCACCGCTCACCTAGTGAAGACTAGCTGCTCGCTCGGTGACACCGTACGACTCCTCGAATCCTTCCGAATTCTTACCGCAGCAAATTCTCGTCGGGACCGGTGTTACCTTTGGTTACTCCGTCCGGACGGACTCCGAGCGCAACGCCCGAGGTATCGGCCGACGCCGCGAGCCACCCCGTCATTCAGTTTCGGTCCGCCCGGTTTGTGCCGTTCGCCACAACCTCTCGTACTCGTCTCGGACACTGGCGTCCAGTTTCTCGCCCAACTCCAAGGGAAGACGCAAGTGAAGGATGAGCTCCTGGACATCCGCGAGATCTTTGAGGCGATGTGGGGCGGTCAACCCTGACGCCAACTTGAGCTCGATGAGCTTTTCGAGCTCGAGGACCCAGAGGTCATCCTTGTTGACGCGGGCCTCGGTGGGCTCGGGAAAGACGACGGGCTTGGGCTTACGGTCGCCCGGATACTCACCGCTCGTCAATATCTCTACTTTGACCCGAGTACGAGTGTCTCGGAACGTCTTGGTGGCGCCCTTGAAGGCTGGAAGATAGCCGAGTCCTTCGAGCTTCTCCTGAAAACGCCTCAGCCCGTCGGGGGAAAGTAGAATGTCGACGTCCTCGGTGAACCGGCGGTATCCGTGCGCGACGAGAGCCATCGCTCCCACGAGGGCATATTCGACGTTCTCGGATTCGAGTCGTAGCACGAGGCTTCTGAGGGTCTCGTAAACGTCGCCTTCCTTCATGAGGAAACGGCTCCCCTCTCGATAATCCTCCCACACAGTCGAACCGGAAGCTTTCACCATGAGCCCAATTATAGCCGTGAGTCCGCGGGTTGGAACGATGTGGCCTGGCGTTGGACGGGTCATCTCGTTCAAACGAGATCGCTACTGCTTCCAAGACATTCGGCCGTAGAATAGACGGTGACGATGTGGGTTGCGTTCGGAGTTGCCGCTGTCTTCACGGTGGGGACCCTCGTCGTTTTCAACCGGCTCGTTCAGCTTCGTAATCGGGCGGCCGGCGCTTGGGCGGATATCGATGTTCAGCTCAAGAAGCGCCACGATCTCGTCGGCAACCTCGTCGAGGCGGTGAAGGGCTACGCGCACCACGAAAAGCAAGTGCTCGAGAAAGTCACGGCGGCGCGTACGTCCGCGGAAACGGCTCGAGCCAAAGGAGTGCCCGGCGAGGCCGGCTCGGCTGAAGCGGCGCTGACGGGTGAGATGGGAAAGCTCTTCGTGCTCGCGGAGGCCTACCCGGATCTGAAAGCGAGCGAGCAGTTCGCTCAGTTGCATCGCGCGCTCACCGAAGTCGAGAACGATCTGGAGAACGCGCGCCGCTACTACAACGCGGTCGTCAGAGATCTCAACACCAGGATCGAGTCGATCCCTGACCTGATCGTGGCGCGAACCTTCGGGTTCCGAGCCCGAGAGTTTTTCTCGCTCGACGATCGCGGAGAAGCCGCAGTGCCCCAGGTGGAGCTCACGTCGTGAATCTACGCTCAAGTTTCCTTGCCCTGAGCCTGTTGCTCGCGTCGGTAGCGGCGGCGGATCGCGGCGCCTACACGATTGCTCAGTTCGACGTCGATCTGACGGTCCAGCCCAACTCGGACCTCATCGTTGAAGAACGGATCGCCGTCGATTTCTCCGAGCCCCGTCACGGTCTCTATCGCATGATCCCGGTGCGCTACACGGACCCGCGAGGCTATCTCTACTCACTAGGCTTCAGACTCATCGATGTCGTTAACGGACAAGGCGTGACCCATGAGACCGACGTGAGTCGAGAAGGACACTACGTAAAGATCCGGATGGGCGATCCCGACCGGACGGTGCAGGGGCGCGTGGTCTATGTACTGCGCTACCGGATGCGAAACGCGGTCGCGCATTTCTCGGAGCACGATGAGATCTACTGGAACGCGACGGGTAACGAGTGGCAAGCCACCATCGAGGCTGCCTCGACCCGTGTCCACCTGCCAGGGCCCGTGCCTCGCGACTCTCTCGAAGCAATCGCTTATACCGGCGTTTTCGGAAGCCGCGAGCGCGACGCCGCCGTCGCCTTTCCGGAACCTTCCGTCGTCACCTTCGACGTCTCTCACTCGCTACAACCACTGGAAGGCTTGACCGTCGTCGTCGCGTGGCCGCACGGTCTGGTCCGATTCCCCGGGTTGTTGGGACGCTCCGCTCGGTTTCTCGCCGGCAACTGGATCGTATCGTTCCCGTTTCTTGCGCTTGGGTTTCTCTGGAGGCGTTATTCGCGACGCGGGCGCGATCCGCGCGCGAAAGGCTCCGTCATGGTCCAGTACGAGCCTCCGCCGGATCTCACGGCCGGCGAGATTGGGGCCCTTGTCGATGAGAAGGTCGATACCCGGGACTTGACCGCGAGCCTCGTGGACCTGGCGGTCCGGGGCTACTTACGCATTCGGGTGGACAAGCAAGAGCGACTCTTCGGTCTGATGCACGTGGAGAAGACGTGGTTCGAGCGTACGGGTCGCTCTTGGGAGGACCTGCGAAAACATGAAAACCTGCTTCTAAGCGGGATCTTCGCGACCGGTAACGAGGTCTCGACCGATGACCTGGCAACGAAATTCTACAGTCGCATTCCGGCGATCAAAGAAGCGCTTTGGGATGACCTGACCTCGCGAGGGTTCATCGAGGCCAACCCCGATAAGGTCCGCACGCGCTGGTCGGTCTACGGATTGATCGCGGGCGTCGTTACGCTTTTGGTCGGCAACGCCTGGGCAGACATGCAAGGCGCGGTGTTCCCCGTCGCCTGGCTTTTTCCCGTTGCGTCTGGCGTCGTGGTCGGTGTCTTGTTCTTGCTGTTCTCTCGCTCGATGCCGCGTCGCACCGAGAAAGGCGTCCGCATGCGGACGTGGGCGAAAGGCTTCGAGGAGTTCGTCGATCGGGTCGAGCGTGACACCCTCGAGGCCGCGCGCGCGCGAAACGTCTTCGAAGCGCTTCTCCCTCACGCGATGGCCCTTGGTATCGCTGCAGCGTGGGCCCGCAAGTTCGAAGGTATTTACCAGACCGCGCCTCCGGCGTGGTTCCACGGGAACGCATCTTCCGCGGATTTTTCGACACGATCGTTCGAGCGCACGTTGTCGACGGCGATGTCGAGCGCGAGCTCCGGCATGACCTCTGCGCCCCGCTCGTCGGGCTCGAGTGGAGGGGGCGGGTCGTCCGGAGGGGGTGGCGGAGGTGGCGGCGGCGGCTCGTGGTAGCTACCGCCTACCGCCGAACACCGCGTCGCCTACTTTCTAGCCGGAAGCTCGTGGTTCTTGCGCATTTCAGCGCGACCATTCGCGAGGAACCCGCTTACGACCTCCGCGTGGCGTTTGATGAGCTTCGCGACGTAGGGGTCCGCCGAAGTCTCTCGCACTCGCAATCCGGTCTCGGTGTCCTCGATCGTCATTTCGATCTTGTCGGCGTTGTCGAAGATCTCGGCGAACAACGGGTCGCGTCTATGGATGGGACGTCCGTCTTCTAGCCGACTGTACATGGCGCGAACGTGTTCCCGGAGGTTGAGCGCGACCTCGGCGGAATCGGACTCGGTGAGCGTTTCCACGCCGTCGGGAAGCTCCGTCACCGTGCGTCGGATCTCCTCCCGATGGTCGAGTAGATAGTGAAAGAGGGCTTGATCGGTGGCATGGTCCCCGTCCATCTGGCCATGTCGGCCTTTTTGCCCGTGTTGCCCCTGTTGCGCATGTTGCGCATGTTGAGCCCAGCCCATGACGGCGGCCGAGACGAGCACGGTGGAAAAGAAGGCCGTTCGCAGAAAATTCCTCATGTCATTTTCTCCTTCACTCGTTTAGAGACTCGCTCGAAGCTCTAGGTTCCCGCTCGTCCGTCGGCACTTCCAAGGAACCTCAGAAGCCATCCGTGTCTCAAACCCTGTGAGAGGAGAAACGATCGCAGTGGACATCTGGACGTGGTTGGGCGCATTGGTGGTGGGAGTCACCATGGGCTTGCTCGGCTCGGGAGGGTCGATACTTTCGGTTCCGATCCTCGTCTATCTCGTGGGCGAGGTCGACAAAGTCGCGATCGCGGAGTCGCTCGCCATCGTCGGTGTCATCGCAGCCTTCGCACTCATTCCCTACGCCAGGCGAGGCCTGGTGGTGTGGCCGACCGTGTTTCTGTTCGGTGTGCCCGGAATGGCGGGCGCCTATGCGGGCGCGACGGTCGCGGCCTTCGTACCGGGGAAGGTCCAGCTCGTGTTGTTCGCGATCGTGATGCTCGTCGCCGCCGCTGCGATGCTCCGGCCGAACGTGGAGATGACCCCGAAACGCCGCGCGTTGCCGAAGATCGCGCTCGACGGATTCCTCGTCGGGGCGCTGACGGGACTCGTCGGGGTCGGAGGCGGCTTTCTCATCGTGCCCGCGCTGGTGCTTCTGGGCGGGCTTGCGATGCATCAGGCGATTGGAACGAGCCTCGCCATCATCGCGATGAAGTCGGCCGCGGGCTACGTCAAGTATCTCGATGTGTTGAGCCAGCTTCAGCTCGAAGTGAGCGTGCGGGTGATCCTCGTTTTCGCGATCGTCGGGGTTGTCGGAAGTCTGCTGGGCGAGCGGCTCTCCAAGAAGCTTCCGCAGGCCCGGCTGAAGCAAGCCTTTGCAATCCTTCTCCTCGCGATGAGCGTCTACGTTCTCGGTGCCCACACGCTCGATTGGATGGAGCAGAGCGGGCCGGTCACGACTTCGACGACGAGCCCGTGACCCACGGCTACTTGCGTCGTCTGGGCCGGGTGGTACTCGGTCGAGCGAGCTCTCCCAATACTAGGTCGCGCAGCTCGGGTGGCATCTCGCCGGCTTGGAGTCGAACGCAAACTTCACGGGTGAGATCGAGCGTCGTGAACAAGGATCTGCAGCGCGCGCAAAGCTCCCCTTGAGGCACCGGAAACGGAACCCCTCGATCCATCGAGTCTTGTTTAACGCTGAGCAGATCGAGGCACATCGCTTTGGAATGATCCGCTGGAGGCGCCTTCTTTCGAGGGAGTTGCTTGCGCACCGCTTTGGCGAGGTAGAGGCGCCCCCGATGGAGTCGGGTCTTCACTGTCTCCGGCCGGACGTTCAGGACTTCGGCGACTTCGGCCACCGATAGCTCCATCAATTCTTTGAGGGCGATGGGGATGCGAAATCGGGGCGGCAACGTCTGCAGCGCCCGTTCGATAGTGTCTTTCATCTCCGTGCGCTCGAGCTTCGTGAGCGGTCCATCGGCCTCTACGATGCCGGGTTCTGACGAAGGCAAGAGCTCCTCGAGCGACTCCAATCGTGCGGGCGCGCCCGCACGCGTTCTCCTCCGACGGCCGCAGGCTCGAGCGGCGATGCGATACAGCCACGTGCTCGGTGCTGCGTCGCCTCGAAACTGATCCCACTTCCGAAAAGCGAGCAAGAACGTCTCTTGAACGAGGTCCTGGGCGTCTTGCGGGGTGCCGCACAAGCGTAGGCCCAACCCGTAAATGTCGCGACCGTGGCGATCGAATAGTGCCGTTACGGCGGCTTCTCGGGACGTCGTCTGCTCCAAAGACACAACGGATTATAGACCGCCGCCCCCGACATGTTTTTTACGGGAACCCATCTCGGCTCTCGCGTCTCTAAAGGAACGTGGAGCAAAAAGGAGAGAGCAAGATGATTCTGAAACAGTACTATCTCGGTTGCCTGGCCCACGCGTCCTATCTCGTAGGTGATGAAGACTCCGGCGTGGCGGTCGTCATCGATCCTCAGCGTGATGTCGATGAGTACGTAAAAGACGCGTCTGCGCACGGTCTTCGTATCGAGCACGTCATTCTGACCCACTTCCATGCAGATTTTCTCGCGGGTCATCTCGAGCTTCGAGACCGGACCAAAGCCGCGATCTATCTGGGCGCTGGCGCCGAGGCCGAGTACCCCTTCATTCCTCTGGGGACGGGTCAGGGCATCGAGCTCGGCACGGTGCGGCTGGAGGCGCTCGAGACCCCCGGACACACCCCGGAAGGGATCTCGATTCTCGTTTTCGACCAGAAGGTGAGCGAGGACAAGCCTCACGCGGTGATGACCGGCGATACACTGTTCGTCGGAGATGTCGGCCGACCCGATCTCATGGCGTCGGTGGGTGTGACCGCGGAGGAGCTCGGCGGAATGCTCTACGAGTCCCTTCATGACAAGTTGATGAAGCTGCCGGACGAGACGCTCGTCTATCCGGCACATGGCGCCGGGTCGATGTGCGGCAAGAACTTGAGTGACGAGACCGTGAGCACGATCGGCGACCAGCGGAAGCTCAACTACGCTCTTCAGCCGATGACGAAAGAGAAGTTCATTTCCATCGTTGCCGCGGAGCAGCCGGAGGCGCCCGCCTACTTCGCCTATGACGCCAACCTCAATCGAAAAGAGCGAGTAGTTCTCGAAGACAGTCTTCGAACGGGTCTGAAGGCGCTCTCCCTGGAAGAGGTCCTTCGTCAACGGAATATCGGCGTCCAGATCGTAGACACCCGGGACCCCGCGGCGTTCGAGAGCAGGTATCTCATCGACAGCGTCAACATCGGGCTCGGAGGTCAATACGCCACGTGGGCGGGATCGTTGCTCGATACGGCGACTCCGATCGTGCTCATCGCGGAGCCCGGTCGGGAGCATGAGTCGGCGATGCGGCTTGGGCGTATCGGCTTCGATCGTGTCGCGGGCTATCTCGAGGCAGGCATCGACTCTGTAGCCCACCGGACCGATCTCCTCGGCGTCACCGAGCGCGTGGACTCGAGGACTTTGTCAGAGCGGCTCATCGAGCCCGAGCCACCGTTGGTTCTGGACGTTAGAGCCGCGACGGAGCACGCGGCGGGGACTATCGAGGGTGCCGTCAACATGCCTCTTCCTCATTTACGAGAGCGTTCGCAAGAGCTACCCCGCGACCGGCGGATCGTCGTGGTCTGTGCGAGTGGTTATCGCTCTGCTATCGCGGCGAGTCTCTTGAAGGGGCTCGGATTCGATCGTGTCTCTGACTTGATCGGTGGTTTCAACGGGTGGACGGTGGCGTTGGGAACAGCCGCGGCCGCGGGAGCGTCCTAGAGATGTTCGACGGATTGAGCTTGGACGCCATCCGCGGGCCGTGGCCGTGGTTCGTGGCGGGTCCTCTCATCGGTTTGATGGTTCCGCTCTTGAGACTCACGACCGGAAAGAGTTTCGGGATCTCCTCGAGCTTGCAACACCTCTGCGCCGCCGCGGGCCGGAGCGAGAGCGACTACCTCTGCTACGACTGGCGGAAGGTAGGGGGATGGAATCTCGTGTTCGTGTTCGGTGTCCTCGTGGGCGCTGCGGCCGCGGCGATCTTTCTTGGAGGGGCCGACCAGGTCGTCGTGACCGAGGGTACGCGCGAACAATTAGCCGTGATGGGGGTTTCGGTCATCGGGCTGGTACCCGCCGAGCTGTTCGGCTTAGCCAGTGTGAGAAGCGTCGTGTTGCTTCTGGGCGGAGGCTTTTTGGTTGGATTCGGAGCTCGCTATGCGGGTGGATGTACGTCCGGCCACGCCATTACCGGCCTCGCGGACCTGCAGCTTCCCTCTCTCATCGCGGTCACCGGCTTTTTCGTAGGCGGGCTCGTCGCAACGCACGTGCTGTTGCCGATTCTGATGGGAGGCTAGAGCGTGGTCGAGGCTCGTGAGAGGAAACCGTGGTGGCCATACCTGGTCTTGGGGAGTCTGTTCGGCGTGATACTGACTCAGTCGCAAGTCATCTCCTGGTATCGCATTCAGGAGATGTTTCGCTTCGAGAGCTTTCACATGTACGGGATCATCGGCTCC
Source organism: Acidobacteriota bacterium (assembly GCA_029263435.1). GTDB lineage: Bacteria > Acidobacteriota > Vicinamibacteria > Marinacidobacterales > SMYC01 > JAJCXL01. Next base: position 11,592 of record JAJCXL010000271.1, read on the forward strand.
GCCGTGGTCGTCGCGGCTTTGTCGACGAAGATCTTGCGTCGGCTCGACGCCCACTCATATCGCGGTGAGCCGATCCAAGTGGTGCGCAAAGAGATGGGCGGAGGGCGGCACCTAGCCATCGGTGGCGTCATCTTCGGGGTCGGCTGGGGAATCACGGGAGCTTGCCCAGGGCCCGTTTTCGCTCTCGTTGGAAACGGCGTCTGGGGTGCCCTCGTCGTTCTTGCCGGCGCTCTCGGCGGCACGTGGGTCTACGCGCATTCCCGGCACCGATTGCCCCACTAACCCGCCGCCAGGCAACTGAAGAAGGGCGAGATAAAAGGGGTCAGACCCCTTTTATTTGACCTGGGCGATGTAGCTAATCCTTTTAGTTGCAACCCTTTGGATCCTTCGGCCGCGAGAATTAAATGGACCAGGTCCCATTTTTAGCCAATTTCGAACGGATGGTTAGTGGGCGGCGGACCTCCGATGTTTCCACCCCCAGTACGCGGGCAATCCGAGGATGATGATGCCGAGACTCGCGAGAGATTCAGCGGGCTTTTCGACGAGGGTGCTCACGAGTATCCCGGCTGACGCCACGATAAAAAGAGCTGGTACCACCGGATAGCCCCATGCTTTATATGGCCGTGGGAGCTCCGGAAACTTTCTTCGCAGCGTGAACAGCGACGCCGCGGCCACGATCCAAAAGACGATCCCGACAAAGATCGAATAGGTCACGATCTGCTCCAAGCTACCGCTCATCAGCAAGACGGTGGACCACAGGGCTTGAAGGACCAAAGCGCCACTAGGCGTTTCGTAGGTCGGATGCACTCGGGCGGCGCTCGCGAAGAAAAGACCGTCCATGGCCATCGCGTAGTAGACCCTCGCACCCGCGAGGATCGTCGCGTTGAGCGCTCCCACGACCGAGATCAGAACTGCCGCAGAGATGTAGGTTCCCGCTCGTTCGCCGAGAGACGCGCTCGCTGCGACCTCGGCGACACGCACGACGCCGGCGAGCTCTTCCACCGGTACGGCCATGAGGTAGACCAGGTTCATCACTAAGTAGATAACGGTGATCGCGACCGTTCCGGCGACGAGAGTGATCGTGATGGTCCGCTCCGGGCTCTTGATCTCTCCGGCGAGAAAGTTGATGTTGTTCCAGCCATCGAACGTCCAAGAGACGGCCACGAGAGCGACGACGAAACCAAGAGCCCATTGGGAGACGCTCATGGTTCGTGAGGGCTCCATAAAATCGAGGGGCGTCGTTTCTCCGACGGTAAGCACGAGACCCACGAAGCCTAGGATCGTTGCGAGCTTCACGATCGTCAGAACGTTTTGCACCGTCTTTCCCAATCCAACGCCTCGAACATTGACGTAGGTCAGAATCACGATGACGAGGATGCCGACCGCGCGTCGGTCGAGGGCGACTCGTGGAAATAGGTAGGCCCAATATTCCGCGAATGCGAGCGCCAGGCTCGCGACCGCGCCGGTCATGTATGCGAGAAAGAAGACCCAGCCGAACAGAAAAGCCGGCAGCTCGCCGTAGGCTTTGTGAATGTAGACGTACTGTCCGCCCGCCTCCGGCATCGCCGCGCCGAGCTCGGCATAGGTAAAGGCGCCGGCGAGCGTCAAGAGGCCGCCGACGAGCCAGGCGAGCAAGATCAATCCCGCGGAGGGGATCGATGCCGCGACGATCCCGGTCGACAGGAATATCGCGGAGCCGATGACCATGCCGACCATGATCATGATGGCATCGAAAACCCCGAGCCGTCGGGTCAACGGTCGGGAGGTCGATGTCTCGGAGCGAAGACCGATGGGCGTCAGCCTCCGATGCCGTCGGCGGTGAAAAACGCTTCGAGCGATCCGATCTCGTCGGACAATTTCTCGATGGTTCGCTTCATCACCGGCTTCGTCGTCGCGAGTCCGACCACTCTGGATTCCGCGTCGACGACCGGGATGTGGTTGAACTTCCGAGACGCTAGAAATCGCATGGCTTCCGAAAGCTCCGTGTCGCCCGAGAGCACCTCCACGGGAGAGGTCATGACCGCCGACACTTGGGTTACGTCCAAATCGATAGCTTTCAGAACCACCCGCTCGATCGCGTCGAGACGAGTAAAGATACCCACCGCCTTCTCATTCTCGGTGACCACCACAGCGCCGACCTTTTGTTTAGTCATGGTCTCGAGCGCTTTTCGAACGGAATCTCCAGGAGATACGGAGATCGCCGGCTTACGACACACGCGCATCACGTTCATCGTTCACCCCCTTGGGTTTGGGAGCCATCATTGTCACGAATCCCACTCGCCCTGTCTACTGACGTGCCGGCGTTCGGGACATCGGACCGTCGGGAGGCCTCGCGGCGTCTTCTTACGCCGAGGGTGCGAAGACAAGGGCGCGCTCTCGGTTGACGGGTCCGTCAAGAGGTTGACGGAGGAACTCGCTTTGGATGCCTATGGAATCAATCAGTTAGGCGGACTCAGCCGTGGCACGCTTCCTGCTATGGATCGCGTCGGAGAGGTGCAACGTGAACATCGTCGATAAGATGAAGTCGGATTGGAACCGCCGGGCGAGCCATCGTGCGCGCTTTTGGATCGCGACGGAGGACTACCAGACTGAGGAAACGTTCGATCGCTCGGGCGAGGAAACGGCGCGGGCCATCGCGTCTCTTCTGGGAGCGCGTGAAAGCGATCTGATGCACTGGGACGTGCTCGATATCGGTTGCGGGCTCGGTCGCGTGCTCAAGCCGATGGCCGCCCGGGCGAGATCGGTCACCGGAATCGACGTTTCAAAGGAGATGATCGAGGCCAGCAAGGCGCGGCTTCAGGGGATCTCGAATGCCGAGACCCTCGAAGGCTCGGGCGTGGATCTCACCGGGCTTTCCCCCGCGAGCTTCGACCTGGTCTACTCCTACGTGGCGTTCCAGCACATGCCGCGCCCCGTCTTCGCTCGGTATCTGGAGGAGGCCCACCGAGTGTTGCGGCCTAATGGCTCCCTCGTCTTTCAGCTCTATCTCGGCCCGCGCCGAGAGCCGCCGATGGGAGACACGATCGCGCTGCGGGTTTATGAAGAAGCGGAGCTTGCGACTCGGCTTCGGGAGAGCGGGTTTCGAGTCATCAACCGAGCGTTGGAGCACCGCGCCGAGTTCGGGATGGAGAGCTGGCTCGTGCTCGCCGCCAGATTGGAGTCTCCCGAGAGAGCTCGAACGTCCGATGGCTGGATTGAGGAGCCCTGCGACGATACGCGCTCGCCTCTCGACCACCATCTTTATCGTCATCTCGCCAGCACGCAGCTGGAGGAAGGGGACCGTCCGGGCGCGATCGAGACGATGCGGCGCCACTTGGAGTTCGACCGCGAAGACCTTACCGTCGCACTCGAGCTCACCGCGCTTCTCATCGAGGACGGTCGAGCGGAGGAGGCTATCGATGCGCTCACCGCGCTCCTCGTCGAGCATCCTGATTACACGGACGGCTACCTCGCCTCGTTGCAGCTCCAGCTTCAGCTAGGTCGCACGGCGGAGGCTTTGGCGCTGAGCCAGATCATTAGCGAGAAGTTTCCCGACGACGCGCAGCTCTTAGCGCGTGCGGGCCGAGCCGTCGAGCAGGCGATGGCGAAAGCCTCCACTAGTCCGGCGCCGGAAAGAGCTCCCGGAACGTAAATGCTTCCCGCGTCGGGCCGTCT
>JAJCXL010000272.1 GCA_029263435.1 Acidobacteriota bacterium
GATCTCCAGAAAATTGTCGCGGCTGAGCTCGAGCACTTCCGTATTCTTGATCGCGGTCACGGTCGCCGTGCGAGGCTCTCCCGTCAGCACCGACATCTCTCCGAAGAAATCGCCGTCTTTCAGCGTGGCCACGGGCAGAGCCTGGCCTCCACGATCGACCGTCGCTCGAACTTCACCGGTGCTGATGATGAACATCGAGTCGCCGGGGTCGCCTTCTTTGACCGCCACTTCGCCCGGTTTGAATACTCGGCGGACCAACAGGAGCGCGACATCGATGAACTCCGGTGTCGTGAGATGCGAGAACACGGGGATGGTCGTCGGCGGCGGCTGATTCTGCTCGGGCGCTTCGACGATAGAAGAGCTTCCGACGTCGTCGATAATCGAGTCGATCAGAGAGTCGATGTCCTCGCCGAGGGCTCCCAGGAGCGCAGCGCTCTCCTCTTCGGCCATATCGGGCCCGTCGGACATGTCGAACTCGACCACCTCGAGCTCCTCACCGAGTACGAGGCCGCCTCCGGCCTCTTCGTCGGAGGGGTCGGAGGGGATGAGAATGGCCTCTTCGTCAGAGGGGATGAGGATAGCCTCGTCGTCCAGCAAGATCGGAGCGTCGTCGCTCGTGCCAACGGCAGCGACGGCGTCGTCGTCGAGTAAGATGATGTCGTCCATCTCGACCGCCGCATCGTCACCCTCCAACATCGCGTCGTCGGAGCCCTCGATGAGCAGAGGGTCTTCGTCAGAGACGACGAACTCAGGCTCCTCCGAGAGGATCATCGGTTCACTTGCGGCCACGATCTCGGGCTCGACCGCGGCGTCCATCTCCAAAACGATCTCGGGAGAGGACGGCGGCGGAGTCACTTGTCCGTCGAGCTCGATCGAAAGCTCCGGGGTTTCGTCGGCGTCGAGCGAGACGAGCTCGAGATCCTCTTCGTCTCCACCGATCGCCCCGTCGAAGGCGAGCGGTGCTTCACTGAATGTGGGCACTTCCTCGAGCATCACGGGCTCGTCTTCAACGGGCTCGACCGGCACGTCGGCGACGACGTCGGTAGGGGCTGAAGCGCTGGCATCTCCAAACTCCATCGCCATGCTCTCTTCGAGACTCATGGCCGGCGCAGCAGCAGGTGTTTCGGGCTCGGCTACCGGCTCCGGCTCGGAAATGGGCTCGGGCTCGGAAACGGGCTCGGGCGCGGGCGCGGCGGCAACGGGTGCCGGCGTCGGCTCAGGCGCCTGTTCGGGCTCTTCCGAGCGGAAGGGCTCGCCCGGTCGTCGGAGCGCGTCCTCCAGACGAGGCTTCATCGACGGCGCCTCTTGCCGCTCTTCCCTCATCTCGGCGAGCTTCTCGTGCACGTCGGTTTGACGAGGATCGATCTGCAGAATCTTCTTGTTGATCGCGATCGCGCGAATCATGAAGCCTTTGTCTGCGAGCGCATCGGCGACCTGGCGAAGCTGTTTCACGGCTTCGCTCTTGTTGCCCGCGAGGACCAGCACGTCGGCGAAACGCAGTCGGATCTGGGTGTTTTTCGGATCTTTTTGCAGCAGCGTGTGGAACCAGTCGAGCGCGCCTTTGTAGTCACGCTTCTGGAGACACACCTGGATCTCTTTGAACGGATCCTTGCGTTTTTTGCGAAAAACCATTAAGAGGTTCTCAACCGATTATCGAAATTTTTCCGGTGCCGCCCGCGGTAAATCAGGTTTTTTTCATCCTATCACGAAATTTCTCAAAGCCTTCTCGCAAGCCTCGGGGGCGCATTCCCAAGCTCTGGGCGCGCCGAACATCGAAGGAAACGTCAGCCGGACGCGACGCGGTCGCGGCGTTATCGCCGCGAAGCCCGGCCCGCGCGAAGTGAGTGGGAATACCGAAAACTTCGAGCCCGATGACACCCATCTCGTGGCGCGAACGCTTTTCGGGGCCGCCGAGATGAACCACCCGTGGCTCGATGGGGCGTTCGACCAACCGCGCCAGATGCTCCGCGGCATCCTCTACATAAAGCGGGCTCCGGTACTCGTCCGCGAACAAGGAAACGGGCTCTCCGGAGCGAGCCCGAGCGAGCATCGTTTCCGCAAAGCTCTCCCGTGCGGTCGAGACGGCGCGCGGGCCATACATCAATGAAAGACGGACGATGAGGGCTCGCTCTCCGAGCACCTCCCTCACCGCCTGCTCTCCGGAAAGCTTCGAGCTTCCATAGACCGAGATCGGGCGCGGTGTGTCGGTCTCCGCGTAGTTGCCTCGCTCGCCGTCGAAGACGAGGTCGGTGGACGCATAGACGAACGTGTTCACCGTCTTCGAAGCCTCATGAGCAAGACGCCGGCTGAGATCTTCATTGGCGGCTCGGGCTCGATCCGGGTGCGCCTCACACCACGCCGGATCGGTCGCAGCGGCGAGATGGATGACGACGTCAGGGCCTACGGCGCGCATCGCGCCGTCAGATAAGTCCCGGCGCGCCAGGGCCAAAAGCTCGACCCGAGGTCGCAAACGCGCGAGGAGATGAGCTCCGAGGAACCCGCTCCCACCCGTTACCGCGACCCGCAACCCGAGCCCCACCGTGCGCGCCACGGTCGCCGCCCCGCCGACGCCTTCCGCACGTCGCCCGTTGGTCGACGGGCACCCCTTCTGCTAAACTCGCGAAACAACAGCAATCTATCCTCGAGAGGTTTCCATCGTATCGAGTGTCGCCCGCCCTCGAACCACAGGCCGAGCCGAAAGCCGAATCCGCAAGCCCGAACGAAAGAACGACACATGCGCTTTCCCGGAAGCAAGCTACTCTCCGAAAACCTCTCCACCTCCACGACCCCGTTCGACAGCATCGTCCGGCAGTGCGAGGACGTCAATCTGTCGGGCTACATGGCCATCACGTTCGGCGAAGCCGAGGGTCTGATTCTGTTTTACCTCGGTGAGCAAATCAACGTCATCTTTCGACAAGCGAGCCAGATTTTCGTCGCCGGGGCGGCGACACTCAAGCTTCGCAACACCGCCGAAGTCCGGGAAGGCAAGGTCTCGATCTTCGAGCTCCCGCTCGACATGGCCCACATGCTGCGCGGCTTGTCGAATCGCAAGGAGATCTTCGAGCGGATTTTCGCGTCGAGCCCGCTCAAGGATTTTATCCGTCGACTCGCGGCAGAAGGCCATACCGGCTCGATTGAAGTGCTCACGAGCCAAGGCACCGGCATGATTCTTCACGTTCGCGGAAGGTTCTCCACCGCCTATCTCGAGACCGAAGCCGGGGTGACCTTCGAGAAGAAGGATGCGCTCAACAAGATCTACGAGCTCTTGGATCGCGAAGACGTCTCGGCGGCAGTGTTCCAATCCGATTTTTCGCCAGACATTTGGAAGACACGCCAGCATGGCGCCAAAGGAAAGGCGAGCCGCTTACAAGAGCTTCTCGAATCCAAGGACGACGTGCTCCTCGGAAAAAAAGACGCCGCCACTCCGGCGTCGAGCCCAGCTATCAGCAACGCGACCCGCGCCCCCGCGCCGGCACCCGCCGTCGAGACGCCGCCGGTCACGCCGAGCCGGACGGAGCAGCCTCCCAAGCCGCTCAAAGAGATAGCGACCCGACGGCCGTTGCAAGAGCAAGTGCTTCTCGACATCCGCGATCAGACTCCGTCCCTGCTAGCCACGTTCTTTTTCGACCTGAGCTCCGAGGCGATTGCCTCCGAGCTCGTCATCGCTCCGGCGGAGACGGCCGAGCGCGTCATCGTGGAGAAGCTTCCGGCTTTCGTCAAATACCTCGAGAACTTGGCCTCCATGAAAGGCGACGACCACATCGAGCTACTGTCGATGAGCACCGAGAACTTCTATCTGATCGTGAAGCGTATTCCCGAGACCGACGAGGGCATCGCGCTGATCACGGATAGAAGCCAGCCGTTGACGCTCTCCAGCTCCCTCCTCCTCAACTGCGCGCACCGCTACGTGGCGATGCTGGCCGGGGCTTCGGTCTAGCGCCGCCGCCGTGGCGACCCCCGCCGCGCTTTGAGAGCGGCGCAAGTCCGTTGTGCTAGAGTTCCGCTCCTTGAGTCTGTTCATCACCCTCGAAGGCATCGAAGGCTGCGGCAAATCCACTCAGGCCAAGCGCCTAGGGACGCGGCTCACGCGCGAGGGCTACGACTGTGTCGTGACCCGCGAGCCCGGCGGTACGCCGATCGGAAAAAAGATCCGCCAGGTCATCCTGAACCCCGATCACCATCGGATGTTCCCTGAGACCGAGCTGGCGTTGTACTTCGCCGATCGGGCGCAGCATCTTCGTGAGGTCGTTTGGCCGGCGCTCGAGGCCCGCCGGATCGTCGTCTCCGATCGCTTCACCGACTCCACCATTGCCTATCAGGGCAAGGGACGCGGCGTCCCCTTACGCTCGATCCGCGCTCTCGACCGCGCGCTCACCGGGGCGTTCCGGCCGGACGTCACGCTGCTACTCGACCTCCCCGCGGCGATTGGCCTTCCCCGCGCCAGACGACGCAATAGCGAGAGCGAGACCCACAGCAAAGAAGGACGCTTCGAAGAGGAGGCGCTCGAGTTTCACGATCGGGTCCGCGCTGCCTATCTCGCGATGGCGCGGCGAGAGCCGAAGCGCTTCGTCGTCGTCTCAGCAGAGGGAGCGCCGGCGCGAGTGCACGATGCGTTGTGGACAGCATTGTCCGCCACCAAAAGACTTCCGCGGCGCCGCCGCAAGAAGACCTGAGGCACTCGCATGAGCTTCGAGACCCTCGTCGGCAACCGCGCTCTCAACCAAAGGCTCCAAAAGATGGCGCGAGCGGGATCGGTCCCTCCGAGCTTGCTCTTCACCGGCCCGCCCGGTGTCGGCAAGCTCGACGCGGCCCTGGCGCTGGCGATGGCTGAAAATTGCCTCACCGAGCCTGGACTCGCGTGCGGAGAATGCGGGGCTTGTCGGCGGATCGCGAAAGAAGAACACCCCGACATCCGCATCGTTCGTCCGGAAGGAGCGGGCCGCCAGCTCAAAGCGGAGGCCGTCCGCCAAGTCGTCCGCGAGGCGCCGTCTCGCCCCTTCGAAGCGCGCCGGCGGGTGTCCGTCTTCGTCGACGCGGATCGAATGAACCCGACCGCAGCCAATACGCTGCTCAAGACGTTGGAAGAGCCGCCCGCGTGGGCGCTCATGATTCTCGTGACGGAGAACGCATCCGCGCTCCTTCCGACGATCCTGTCACGGTGCCAGATCTATCGTTTCGCACCCTGGCACGTCGAGGAGGTCGAGCGCGTCCTCGTCGAGCGACGGGGCATGGACCCTGAGCGGGCGACGCTGTTGGCGGCGCTCTCGGGCGGTAGCCTCAGCCGGGCGAGCGAGCTCGAAGATGAATCACTCAGCGACATCCGCGACGAAGCCTTGCGCTTAGCCGCCGCGGTGGTCGACGGCGCCTCCGACCAAGACATCGTGAAGTGGGCCGATGCCCTCAGCAAGAACGAGCATCTGCTCTTGCTCCTTCAGTTACTGATCGGAGTCTTGCGAGACATCGCTTCCGACGGCGCGGGAGGCTCGATCTCTCATCGCGATCGCGAGACGGAGATCCATCGTATCGCCGGGGGGGCACCGAGCTCGACGTGGATCACTGCCTTCGAATTAACAGAGACGGCACTCATCGATATCAGAGATCGATACCTGAACAAACGCATCACCCTGGCCCAGCTTCTCACGCGGTTGGCGCGCCTTTCTTAGCAGACGGATCGCGCCGGTGACGGGTCCGCCGTCGGTAGCCGATCGCTCAAACCGTGTGTTACACTCGATCTAAGTAAACGCAGTTTCCCGAGCGCTAAAATCAGGACCACGCACTCCTCGAAAACCCGATCTCGATCGGGTCGAAAATGTGCAACCGCGACCGCTTCTAACCCAGCGGCAGCGGCGGGAGTGCAGGAAGCACAGCACAGGTGGGGTCTCACCTGGATGGCGCGGAAACGCGGTCGAGGTACTCTGTTGAACCGCAAGCTGATTCGGCCCAATTTGGCGGAGCTCAAAGATTCCGGCGGCCCCCGAGGTCCCGCGCGCACGAAGAGAGTGCCTCCCGAGCAAACGAACGCGGAGGCGTTTTATTACCTCAAGCAGATGAACAGCAAGACGCCGATGGTGGTCGTGCTCCTCGACGGCGAGACCATCCACGGCACCATCGAGTGGTACGACAAGAACTGTCTCAAGCTCAACCGCCACAAATTGCCGAACCTCGTACTACCCAAGCACAACATCAAGTACTTGTACAAAGAATACGACGACGAGCACTGAGAGCGCGGCCTAGCGGTTGCGTTCCTTCAACTCCTGCCTAACGTCGCGATCGATATCCCGCGCTTTGGCGGAAGCTCTCCGGTCGTGTTGTCTTTTGCCGCGCGCCAAGGCGATCTCGACCTTCAACTTCCCGTTCTTGAAATAGATACGAGTAGGAATCCCGGTCAAGCCACGCTCGTTAATCTTGGTGACGAAGCGGCGGATCTCGTGTTTTTTCAGCAAAAGCTTCCGCGGCCGCAACGCTTCGTGATTTTCGTGGGTGCCGTGAGAATAAGGGCTGATATGCGCCTGGAGCAGGAACAGCTCCCCGCTTCTCACCGAAACGTAGCTGTCTTTTAGGTTCACTTTGCCCGCGCGGGCGGCCTTCACCTCCGTACCGAGCAGCACCATCCCCGCTTCGACCCGGTCGAGAAGCTCGTAGTCGTGCCGGGCTTTGCGATTCTCAGCCACGAGCTTGACGTCGACGGTCGCGCCGCCCTCGTCAGAGGCATGGGTCTTCTTCGTCTTTTTGCGGGCCATCTGCGTAGAAAATGGGAAGAGATGAAGCTTGCCACGGTAATAGGTTAGAGGAGGTCACGGGCCACGATTCCGTCCCCGAGCGGATTGCACCAATATGGTATACTATACTTTAACCTTTGCCTCATAAACCTAGGGCGGATTGGATTTTTTCGCGACGCCGAACTCGAAAGATGGCGCCTTCGTGACCCTGGATTGACGAGGCTTTCGGAGTACCCTCGACATGACCCAGTTCCTCGCAAAAGTGGGGACCCTCAGCGGAGAGATCGAAGAGCTCGCTCTCGCGGCTCCGAGTGAGAGCCAGCTGCGCAACCAGCTCCAGGACAAGGGGCTTCATGTCTTTTGGGTCAAGAAGAGCTTCGGCATCCGAAGCTTTCGCAACCCTCTCGCCCGTCGCGAGAAGATCAGCCAGACCGAGTTCACGTTGTTCAATCAAGAGCTCGCGGCACTGTTAAAGGCGGGTCTTCCGCTTCTGCAGTCGCTGGACATCATGCTCGAGCGCATGTCGAACCCGCTGTTCAAGCGCGTGCTCACCGATGTGCGCAACAAAGTGAAGTCGGGGACCGCGCTGTCCGACGCGTTCAAAGCGCACGGCGATCTCTTCCCGCGCATCTACGCGGCCTCTCTCGTCGCGGGTGAGAAGAGCGGCGGCCTGGAAACGGTCCTCCAGCGCTACGTGCGCTATCTCAAGCTCACCGAGTCGACCCGGAAGAAGGTCGTCGCCGCCTTGGTTTACCCGTCTTTCTTGTTCATGACCTTGCTCTTCGCCGCAGCTTTTCTCCTGCTGTGGGTCATTCCACGCTTCGCCGGGTTCTTCGAGGGATTCAACGCCGACCTGCCGTTTCTGACCGTAGCGCTGTTGACCGTCGCCGCTACTTTGCAGCGGCATATCCTGATCATTCTGGCGGTGCTCGCGGGCACAGGGTCCTTTTTCTATATTTGGTCCAAGCGCGAAGGTTCCAGAGCGACCATCGACCGGCTCTTGTTGAAGCTCCCCTTTCTCGGACAGGTTCTTCATCTGTTCGCAACATCGCAGCTCACTCGCTCGTTGGGGACACTCCTCTCCGGTGGCATTCCCCTCGTTCAAGCCATCGACATCTCGTCGGAGTCCGTCAGCAACCGACACATCGGCCAGTCCATCCGGCCCGTGGCCGTAAGGGTCCGGGAAGGCAAGGCGTTCTCGGGAAGTCTCGACGAGACCGGCGAGTTCTCCAACCTCACCATCGAGATGGTGAAAGTCGGCGAGAACACGGGCGCGCTATCCGAGATGTTGCAAAACGTCGCCGATTTCGCTGACGAAGAGATCGAGAACCGACTCAATCTCATTTTGGCGATGCTGGAGCCGGTGGTTCTACTTTTCATGGGCGGCATGGTCGCGATGATCCTGCTGTCGATTTACTTACCGATGTTCGATCTCATCAACGCAGCCCGATCGGGAATGTAGGCCGAAACGATGTCCACCAACCTCGACGCCAACGACTTCGTTCCCGCTCTCGACGCGGATACTGCTCAACTCACCCCCGAGCAGGCGCACACGAAGGAGATCAACGACGCCAAGCGCATGGCGGAGCGCTGCCGGATCGAGTTCATCGACCTCACCAGCTTTCAGCCCGACCAGGAGCTGTTCAAGAGCGTTCCCGTCGAGCTCATGTTCCGCTACAACTTCCTCCCCTACCGAAAAGAGAACGGCAAGCTCATCGTCGTCACGGCGGATCCGACCAACGTTTTGGTCTTGGACGAGCTCGCCGCGATCCTTCGGACGCCGGTGCGGGCCGCGGTCGGCACCGATACTGCGATTCAGGAGCTTCTCAAGAAGAGCCAGAGCGCGCAGCGCGTGCTCGAAGAAGCTTCCGAGAGCTTCCACATGGAGATCATTCGCGAAGACGAGGAAGGCGAGGAGACTCTCTCCATCGACAGACTCGCGGATACCTCGAGCCCCATCATCCGACTCGTCGACTCCGCCGTCTATAACGCGCTCAATCGCAGGGCCTCGGATATCCACATCGAGACCCGAGACGAAGAAGTGGTCATCAAATATCGGATCGACGGCGCGCTCACCCGCGCGATGAAACCGATCCCCAAAGCACATCACTCGGAGATCATCAGCAGGATCAAGGTCATGGCCGAGCTCGACATCGCGGAAAAACGAATCCCGCAAGACGGCCGATTTCGCTTGAAGGTCAAAGGTCGTCGGATCGATTTCCGGGTCTCGATCATGCCGAGTATTCACGGGGAAGACGCCGTCATCCGTGTTCTCGACAAAGAATCGATCAGCGAGCGTTTCAGCGAGCTCCGGCTCGACATCCTCGGCATGGCCGAGGAAGAAGTGAAGCGAATCCGTCGTTTCATTCACGAGCCCTACGGCATGTTTCTCGTCACCGGCCCGACGGGAAGCGGCAAGACGACCACGCTCTACGCGGCGCTCTCCGAGATCTACAACGAGGAAGACAAGATCATCACCATCGAAGACCCGGTGGAGTATCAGCTCAAAGGCGTTACCCAAATTCCGGTGAACGAGAAGAAAGGGCTGACCTTCTCGCGAGGGTTGCGCTCGATCCTCCGCCATGACCCCGACAAGGTCATGGTGGGAGAGATTCGAGATTCAGAGACGGCCCAGATCGCGATCAACGCCGCACTCACCGGTCATCTCGTGTTCACTACGGTCCACGCCAATAACGTCATCGACGTCATCGGACGGTTCTTGAATATGGGCGTCGAGGCCTACAACTTCGTCTCGTCGCTCAATTGCATCCTGGCTCAACGGCTCGTGCGCAGCATCTGTCCGTTTTGCAAGCATCCGCACAAGGCGGACATTGCACTGCTCGAGGCTTCCGGCCTGGATCCACAACGCTACCTGGAGCACGTCTTTCATCGCGGCGAAGGTTGTATTCAGTGCGCGGGCACCGGCTATAAAGGCCGACACGCCATTAGCGAGCTACTCGATCTCAACGATGAGCTCCGAGAGATGCTGATCGAGCGACGCGCGTCGAAGGACATCAAGAAGGCGGCCAAGGAATCCGGCATGATCTTCTTGCGCGAGTCGGCTCTCGAGATGGCGCTGTCGGGACAAACGACGCTCGACGAGATCAATCGAGCGACCTTCGTGGAGGTCTCCTGAGCGCCATGTTTCAAAACCCGTTACTGCGCTGGTTGCTGGACCCGGAAACTCCGGGGCTTGGCATCGATATCCGCGCGGGCGAGCTTTCATTGGTGCGACTCACGGACCGAGGCGGCAAGCCGGAGCTTTCCGCTTGCGTCACCACCCCTTTGCCGGACGCGTGCCTCGCGTTCGAGCTCCAAGAGCAAAACATCGTCGATCGAGACGTTCTCACTCAGACGGTGCGCGATCTGCTGGCGCGCGCGGATGCGACCGGGGCCAGACGCATCGCGCTGTGCTTGCCGGATTACTTGTCGCGCGTGTCCGTCATCGAGCTTCCTGACGCGCCGCGCACCAAAGCAGAGACCAACGAGGTCCTGAAGTTCAGCCTCAAGCGATCTCTACCGTTCGACGCGAACGACGCGCGGCTCGCCTTCGAAAGACTCCCCGCGAAAAAACCCACTTATCTCACCGGGGTCATGCACGAGTCCGTCGTGAGCGGCTACGAGGATTTCTTTGAAGAGCTCGGCCTCCACGTGGGATTGATCCTTCCCGCGAGCGTGAGCATGCTGAGGATGCTGAGTCCGGTCGCCTCCAAATATCTCGCCCCGGACGCCGACTACTTCTTCGTGAACCTCGAGCGTGACTACTTCACCGTGTGCTTGGTTCGTCATCGAGACACGCCGGTGATCCTTCGCACCCTCGGTATGCGCGGACCGGAAGACGGCACGACCGCCTATAGCCGCGAAGACCTCGTGCAAGAGATTATTCCGACCGCGATCTACTACCGAGAAAAGCTTGGCGGCACGACGTTGTCGCGCGTCTTCTATCGATCGCTGAGACCCGATCTCGGAAACATCAGTGAGCTGCTCGAGGAGCAGTTCGAGACCCCGAGCGAGCCGTTCGAGCTCGCCCGCGCGGTCGCGGCGGCCAAAGACCTGCAAGTCGACCCCGTGCTCGCGAGCTCCGTGAGCGCGGCCGCGGGAGCCGCTGCCGGACGGGTGGCCTGAGACCATGGCCAACGACTTCAATTTCGCCTCCGTTCCGTTCGAGAACGAACGGCTGCCGCGACTCGTTTTCGGCACCGTCGCGGCGATCGTGCTCGGCGCGACGCTCGTGCACGGATTCTATTTGGCGCGCTACTTGGTGCGAGAGCAAGAGGAGCTAGACATCAAGGTCTCAGAGCTCAGATCGCTCCTCGAACAAACCAATGTCGAGATGCAGCGACTCGACGGAAGCCTGTCCCAACAACAGAGCGCCCTGGCGACCGAGAGAACCGGATTTCTCACGCGTATCTACCGACACAAGAGCTTCTCGTGGACAGGCCTGTTCAACGAGCTGGAGACGATCACGCCGGCAGGCATTCGAATCGTGTCGATTACTCCAAACGAGACGGACGGACAGATCGAAGTCACGCTGTCCGTCGTGGGCCGGACGTTGGCCAACGTCTTGGAGATGGTTCGAGCGCTCGAAGCGAGCTCGTTCTTCGGGACGGTCTTCCCGGTCGACGAAGTGGACTTGCAAGAGCTCGGAGGAAGCGACACCGGCACCGCGGCCACGCTGCGGCTGCAATATATCGAGCCCATCCATCGCGAGCCGAGCACCGCCCCGATTTCACCGGCCGAAACGCCGGAGCCCGGAGAATCCGTTACGGATGAGACGTCCGCCACGACCGAGGCCGACGGCGAGACCGGCGTCGCTCCGCCCACTCAGGACATGCCATGAGTTGGTTCGGGTCGTTTCTCGAAAAACTAATGGAGCGCCGACGCACGGTCGTTCGGCTCTTCATACGCGCACTCGTCAACGTCGCCATCTTCGCGGGTATCACGTACCGACTCGCGCACAAGCAGGAGCTCTTGACGCTCGAAGAGGGCCAGCTCACCGAGCAGCTCAAG
>JAJCXL010000273.1 GCA_029263435.1 Acidobacteriota bacterium
TCTGATTCGCTCCGCAATTTGAGGATTGGCACCGGTGCTAACACCATCGAGGACTTGCGCTTCATGGTCGGGCAGAAAGTCGAAGTCTCCGGGGTGTTCTTCGACCTCAGCTTCGTGCAGATGCCGGAACGTCACCCGTTCCTCCGTTACTTCCCCGGAGCGCAACGCGTCGACTCTCTCGGTTTCGACAAGAATTTGTTTCTCGCGATCACTCACATCGAGGTGATTGTCCCTCTCGAGAGCGACATCGTGCCGGACACCACCGGGGAGGACTCCGATATCACCGACCCCGACATCATGGTCGCCGACGTGCTCCACGTCGACTTGCGCCGTCTGGTTCAGGACCCGAGCCAGTATTTCGGCCAGCAGATCGCCGTGCTCGGCAAGTTTCGCGGCAACAACTTGTACGGGGACCTTTCGATCCGACACAAGCGCACTCCTCGGGATTTCGTCATAAAAACTGCGGATGCCGCGATCTGGGTGACCGGGCGACGTCCGCGCGGCAAAGGCTTCCGCCTCGACCCCAAGAAGCGCCGCGATACCGGAGAGTGGTTGACGGTCATTGGCACGCCTTGGCAGCACGAGCCCACCGGCGTCTACTACTTGCGGGCGGAGAAGATTGAGGTTGCCGAAGAGCCCGCCGAAGAGGATATCGAGAACCTAGAGCCCGTCAAAGTCGTCACGCCGGAAGAGCTCGAGCTCGGTCCTCCGCCGGAGGTCACCTTCACGTTGCCGCTCGAGGGCGAGCGCGATATTCCGCTCGATTCCAACTTCCAAGTGCAGTTCTCGAATGACATGGAGCGCGACAGCTTCAACCGCAACGTAGATCTTCTCTACGCGGACGATGACGGGATCGGAAACCCGTTTCCTGATCTCGAAGTCGAGTATGACGACGACACCCGTACGCTCACGGTGCGTCCGAACAAGGTGCTCGAGCCCGGCAAAGAGCTCATGCTGATCCTTTACGAGTCCATCGCGGACGATGAGGGTCAGCGGATCGTGGCCGACCCCAAAGCGTCGGAGTTCGAGCCGGGAGCTGCGATCGTCCTCACGTTCCAGACGATCCGCTAGTGGACTGTAACACCTAGATTGATACCAGCTGGCGAGTGGATCGGTGCCGAGGTCGAGGCGTACCGACGACGGTATATTGGACATATTCCGAGGAGGTACAACGAAGAGATCGGCACCGAAGCGCCGCCAGGTGGTATCGATTCAGGTGTTACAGTCCACTAGTTCCTATTCCACCGGCGGAATCGGGCGCGACCGATTCTTTTCTTTGTCGAGATACATCCGCTCGTCGGCGAGCTGAATGAGGGCCTCTTTGGTGGGCGCTTCGGTGGGAAAGGTGGCCAGGCCGATACTTGCACCGAGCCGGGCGTCCAGACCCTCTTCTTTGAGAAACGTCGTGCGAAGGATGAGCTGACGCATCCGCTCGCCGAGACGCTGGGCTTGGTCGTGATCCATGTCGGGCAGGATCACGACGAACTCGTCACCACCGTAGCGAGCGGCGATGTCGGTCTCGCGGATCGCGGCTCTTAGCAGAAAACCGACCTCGCGCAACACTTTGCTGCCTCTGAGGTGGCCATGGGTGTCGTTGATCTGCTTGAACCGATCCAAGTCGATGAACAAGAGACTCAGCCGAGACTTGTGTCGAGCAACGACTTTCAATTCCCGATCCAGCGCTTGCTGAAAATAGCGGAAGTTGAACAGTGAGCTGACATCGTCGAGGATCGAGGTCTCCCGCGTTTGCTGATAGAGCTTGACGTTCTCGATGGCCACCGAGATCTGCTTCGATAGCTGATTCAAGAGAGGCAAGTCCTTCTCCGAGAAAGCGTTCGTATGGCGTGAGCCGACCCCGAACGTGCCGGCGACCTGGCCGCGCGAGTGAAGCGGGAGGAGGATGTAGGAGCGGATCTCGTCTTCATAGAGGAACTGGTCCTCGATGAAGCGTTTCTGGCCTTGGGTATCGGGCTGGATGAAGTGCGTCTCGTTGAGAACCACCCACCCGGGGCCGGTACCAACGACGGGGACGAGCGATTCCATGCCCCAGCCGGAATCCGTGACCGAGCCCGATGAAAAAATGCGCAAATAGCTCCCGGAAGCGTCGAGAAAGGCGACCGACAACCGGTCGAAGTGGATGAGCTTTTGCATCTCCGCCGCGAAGGCGTCGAAGACCTCTTCGATCTGGAGACTGCTCCCGATGATGCGAGAGATGTTGTTGAGGACTTGAATTTGTTTGGCCTGACGGGCGGTGCGCTGGAACAGCACCGCGTTCTCGGCGGCCATGCCGATCTGAACTCCAATGGACGTAAACAAGTCGAAGTCGAACATCGGGAAGAGCTGTTTGGTCGCGATGGCGAGAAACATGACGCCCAAGACTCGGTTCTTGCTCTTCAGGGGGACGGCCGCGATAGCGCCCACGTCGCCGCGCTCGCTGAGGAGTTTTTGCAGGCGGGGCTCTCGCTCGAGCGACTCGACCAAGACGGGCTCCTCGCTCTTGAGCACCCGCCGACCAATGTCGCTAGCCCGTGCCGGTACCTCCAGCTCCAAAGGCGTCACCCCATCTTCGCCACGAAAACTCGCCAGGCGAAAGGTTTGGGTATCCTGCTCGTAGATCATCACCTCGCCGTAGACGCTGCCGCTGGCTTCCATGATCACTTCGAGGGAGCCGGCCAGAATTTCGGACAGGTCCAACGAGCGGCTGATGGCGGAGGAGAGCGAGTTCAGCGTGTTGAGCTTGTGGTTTTGGAACAGCACCTCTCGTTGGAGGAGCCGTTCCTCACTGATGTCGCGGAAATACACGAGCACGACTTTGCGCTCGTCGAATCCGAGCACGTGGCCGCGAACATCCACCGGCACCGAACCCTCTTCTTTAGTCTCGATGCGAAGGTCGTCATAGGAGGCCAACGTGCCGTCCAAGAACCCCCCGAAGAAACCCACCGCTCGCTGCCGGCTCGCTCTCGGATGGAGATCTTCTATCCGGCGGTCCAACAATTCGCTTCGGTCGAAGCCGGTCAGAGACTGAGCGGCTTTGTTCGCGTCGACGCAGAGTCGATTGGAAGCATCGAACAAGAAGGTCGCGAGCGACGTCCGTTCGAACGCAGATCGGTACTCCCAGACGGGCGACTCGGATCGATCGCCTCGGAGAGGTTTGAACTTGGGCTTCGGCACTTCTAAACGTCGACCACGGCGAGTCGGCTGAGGGGGGGAGATTTCCGCTCGCTTCTAAAATGTTACCGGATCGCATCCCCAAGGGTCAACTCGGCCTCTCGGCCACGCCGCCCGGTCCACGTGCAGCGACACGAGCCGTGCTATAACTTCACCCCCCGAGACATGACAACGACGAAGACGCTACCTGTCGCGCTTACCATCGCCGGCTCGGACTCAGGCGGCGGCGCTGGAATCCAGGCGGACTTGAAGACGTTTGCCGCCCACGGCGTCTACGGCGCGAGTGCTCTCACGGCGGTCACGGCGCAAAACACTCGAGCGGTGATGGGAGTCGAGCTACTCTCCCCGAGCTTCGTGACGCTGCAGATCGATGCGGTCGTCGACGACATCGGTGTCGACGCGGTGAAGACCGGCATGTTGGCCACGGCCGAGCTCATTGCTGCGGTGGTGTCGAGCGTCACCCGTCACGCGATCGAAAAGCTCGTCGTCGATCCGGTGATGGTAGCCAAGAGCGGGGATCGGCTGCTCGCGTCCGATGCGATCGATGCCTTGCGAGGGAAGCTTCTTCCGCTAGCCCATGTCGTGACGCCGAATCTTCCGGAAGCGGCCGCCATCGTCGGCTTCGCCGTGGAGGACGAAGATGACGTCCAGCGCGCGGCACGCCGCATCGTAGAGCTCGGAGCGCACGCGGTGGTGATCAAAGGGGGACACGCGGCGGGTGAGCTCGCGACCGATTGGCTCTTTGACGGCTCGCGCTTCACGGCGTTTTCCGCCCCCAGGCTCGAGACCCGCAACACCCATGGGACAGGCTGTACGTTCGCGGCTGCGATTGCGGCAGGGCTCGCGAAGGGGCTCGACCTGCACGGCGCCGTCGATGGCGCCAAGCGCTATCTCACCGCCGCGCTTCATCACGGGATTGCGATTGGCAAGGGGCATGGGCCGGTGGGCCATTTTCTCGGCCGGAGCGTCTGGCCGACGAGCGGCGAGGCTTGAGTTGTCGCGTCCCGAGGGGCTGAGCTAAGATCCCACTCGCATGTACGAGATCGTACAAGACATTTTAGACGTAAGGACGCTGGCGCAAGAGATCGCCACGGACGCCGATGGGGCGATCGCGACCTTTTCCGGCATCGTCCGTGGAACGAACAAAGGCAAGAAAGTGCTGTTCCTCGAATACGAGGCCTATCCCGAGATGGCGGTCAAGATGATGACCCGCATCGGCGACGAGGTGAAAGAGACCTGGGGCCTCGAGAGCATGAGAATCCAGCATCGCGTCGGCAGGGTCAACGTGGGCGAGACGAGCGTCGTGATCGTCGTGACCTCACCGCATCGTGACGATGCTTTCGCCGCGTGCCAATACGCCATCAACCGTTTGAAGCGCATCGTGCCCATTTGGAAGCGTGAAGTGTTCGAAGATGGCGAAGTGTGGGTCGAAGGCCCCACGGAAACGGCGGAGGTTCCTTGAAAGTTCGAGTCCGCCTCTTCGCCGCGCTCCGTGACGTCATGGGCCCGGATCTCGAGATCGAGCTTCCCTTGGGCACTACCGTAGAGGAGCTGTGGAAGCGGATGGTCGCGGATGAAGAGCGCCTCTCGCCCTTCGCGGACGCGGTTAGTTTCGCGGTGAACCATGATTTCGTGGCCAAAGACGCTTTGCTCAACCCCGACGACGAGGTCGCGTTTCTTCCGCCCGTCAGCGGGGGCTGATGTCCACCCGCAGCCAGCGGCAAGAAGTCATTCTTCGGGTCCTGGCGCGAAAGCCCATTCGCAATCAAAGCGAGCTCATCGACGAGCTTGAAGCGGAAGGGTTCTCGATGACCCAATCGACCCTGTCCAGGGAGCTCAAATCTCTCGGAATCGCGAAAACACCGGACGGTCACGGTGGCTATCGCTACGCTTCCGGAGAGAGCTCGGGGACCGGGCCGCTGTCCTCCGTGGTGGCCTTCGTGAGGCGCATCGAGCGCGCCCAGAATTTGATCGTGGTGAAGACGCCGCCGGGAAACGCCCAAGGAGTGGCGCACGGTCTCGACGAGGTGGATTGGGACGAGGTGATGGGCACCATCGCCGGCGATGACACGATCCTTCTCATTTGCCGGGGCGATGCCGAAGGCGAGCGCGTCGAATCGAGGCTCCGCGCGATCGCCGTTCTCGCCGACTAGATCTCAAATAAAGGGACCTGGTCCATTTTTACGTAAATGGTAAAAATGGACCAGGTCCCTTTATCACTGCGCTCCAGGGCCTCGGATGACGCGTCCTCCGCGCGCGTCCGTCAATGACTCGTCGAGCACCGAGACGACGCCATTGACGATCACGACGTCGAAGCCTTCGCTCATCTGGTGAGGCTCGGCGAACGTCGCGCGGTCGCGCACGCGCTCGGGATTGAAGATCACGAGATCGGCGGCATAGCCTCGCTGCACGCGACCCCGCTCCGTTAGCTGGAAGGTTTGCGCGGGCAGGGATGTCATGCGCCGCACCGCGTCTTCCAGGGTGAGGGTTTGCCTCTCCCGCACGAACTCACGGAGCACGCGGGCGTTGGTGCCGTAGGAGCGCGGATGGGGTTTTCCGACCCCTTCTTGCTGGACGCCGCCGTCGCTCGCCACGGCCGCGTTCGGATAGCGATAAATCGCCTCGACGTCCTCGACGCTCATGTAGTGGTAGATCATCGAGACGCGTCCGTGCTCCATCAGCTCCAGGATCGTCTCCATCTCGCTCGCGACCGAGCCGTCGCCGCCGCGCTCGACACTGATTGCGCTGAGGGTCTTGCCTTCGAGTGCCGGGTCAGCAGGGAAGCGCGCGACGGTGCCGAACGAGAAATCCTCGAACCCTTGATCGTCGAGCTTCTCACGCATCTCGGCGAGGATCTTTTTTCGCATCTCCGGATTACGGAGCCGCTTACGGACCTCTTCCGGACCGTCCGCCAGCGCCCAGCTCGGAAGGTTGACGGACAAACCGGTGCTCGCCCGGTCGTAGGGGTAGGCGTCGATGACGACGTCGACCCCTTCTTCGCGAGAGCGCTCGACCAGATCGAGCGCGTCGCCGATCGAGCCCCAGCGCTTCTTTCCTTTGATTTTGAAGTGGGAGATCTGGACCGGGATCGACGCTTCACGGCCGATGGTCACTGCCTCTTCTATGGACTGATGGAGCTTTGCACCTTGCTCGCGAATGTGGGTGGCATAAATACCGCCGTGGCGCGCCGCTGCCTTCGCGAGCTCGACGACCTCACGGGTCTCGGCATAGGTTCCTGGCACGTACAGAAGTCCCGTCGAAAACCCGACCGCGCCTTCTTTCATGGCTACGTCCACCAGACTCTGCATGTGCTCGAGCTCTTCGGGCCGGGCCGCGCGATTCGCGGTGCCCATCACCTCGCGTCTCACCGAGTTGTGACCGACGAGTGTTCCGACATTGATCCCGAGTCCGAGACTCTCCAACTTTTCGAACCAGTTCCCGACCCGGATCTCGGAGCC
>JAJCXL010000274.1 GCA_029263435.1 Acidobacteriota bacterium
ACGGAGCGTGCGTCACGTCTCGTCGACGAGCTGGTGCGAGATGGCGAGGTCGACCTCGGCGCCGTCAAGCTCGAGGTCAGAGACGAGGTCGGCTACGTCTACTTTCGACATCCGAAATTTCTCAACGCTGAAGACGACGAGACCCTCGGCCCGCTCGAGGCCGCGATCGATCTCGTGCTGCTGCACCCCGACGTCAAGATGGGTGTGCTACGAGGCGATCCCGTGGAGCACGCGAAATATCGCGGACGGCGCATCTTCTCCGCAGGGATCAACCTCACCCGGCTCTACCACGGGGACGTGTCCTATCTCTTCTATCTCGTCCGCGATCTAGGCCTCGTCCACAAACTCTACCGGGGGCTCGCGCTCGCGCAGGGCGCGTGCGACGAGCCCGAGACGACTCTGGAAAAACCTTGGATGGCGGTCGTCGACGGCTTCGCCATCGGCGGCGGGTGCCAGCTCTTGCTGGTCGTCGATCATGTCCTCGCCGAGGCCGGCGCCTACTTCAACTTGCCCGCGCGCAAAGAAGGGATCCTCCCCGGAGCGGCCAACCTACGTCTTCCCCGTTTCATCGGCGAAGGGCTCGCGCGAGAAGCCATCTTGTTCGATCGAAAATTCGAGGTCGACGAGCCGGCAGCGCGCCCGATCGTTCACGAGGTCCACCCAGCGAACGCTCTGGACGAGGCCGTCCAGCTGGCCGTCTCGAACGCCATCGGCTCCGGGCTCGTCAGCGCGTCCGGCAATCGCAAGGCCCTCCGAGTCCAAACCGAACCGCTGGACGTGTTTCGCCGCTACATGGCGACGTACGCGCGCGAGCAAGCATTTTGCCATTTGAGCGAGCAGCTCATTCACAACCTCGAACGTCACTGGAACGCCAAATCGAGAACGCTGTAGGAGGAATCCATGACCATGCATAGGGTCCTAACGTTTCTGAGTCTAGCCATCGCTGTCGCGACCTCGAGCGCCGCGCAGTTCGACTACATGGACGTGTTCGAGCTGGAGTGGGCCTCGGACCCGCAGATCTCTCCCGACGGATCTCGCGTCGTCTATGTGCGCAACGCGATGGACGTCATGGAAGACCGGTCTCGCTCAGAGCTTTGGATCACCCGGACCGACAACACGGGCGCCAGACGCATCGCCTCCTCCGGCCGCTCCCCCCGGTGGGCGCCGGACGGGATCCGGCTCGCCTATCTCGCCGACGGCCAGATCCAGCTCCGATGGATGGACAGTGGAGAGAGCGCAACCCTGACTCACGTCACCGAATCCCCCGGAGATATCACGTGGTCGCCCGACGGCACGCAGATCGCGTTCTCGATGCTCGTCGCCGAGGAAGCGCCGCGCTTGGCGGCGCTTCCCAAGAAACCCGAAGGCGCGAAATGGGCGGACCCGCCGATGTACATCGACCGCCTCAAGAATCGCCAGGACGGCGTCGGTTACTTGAAGCACGGCTACCACCACCTCTTCGTCCTTCCTGCTTCGGGCGGTACGCCCGTGCAAGTGACTTCCGGATCGTTTCACCACCGTAGTGAGCCGGTGTGGACCCCTGACAGCAAGTCACTCGTGTTCTCCGCCAATCGCAATGAAGACTGGGAGTACGAGTTCCGAAACTCAGAGCTCTATTCGGTGAGCGTCCCCGAAGGCCGGATCGAAGCGTTGACCGAGCGCAACGGCCCCGATCACAGCCCGGCCGTCTCCCCCGACGGAAAGCGGATCGCCTTTCTGGGCTATGACGATCGCGTCCGCACCTATCAGGTCACGAAGCTCTACACGATGAATATCGACGGCTCTGATAGGTCGGTGCTCACCGAAGAGCTCGACCGCAGCGTCTCGAATCCTGCCTGGGCGGCCGATGGTCGCGGGCTGTATTTTCAATACGACTCGGAGGGCAACACCAAGTTCGCGCACGTCACCGGCGATGGAGAGGTGCGGGTCCTCGCGGATAATCTCGGCGGTGCCTCCTATGGACGCCCTTATGGAGGCGGGTCGTTCTCGGTGTCGAACGACGGCCACTTCGCACTGACTCAAACGACGCCCGACCGTCCCGGTGACGTTTTCGTCGGGAGCTTCCAAGCGCCCGAGGTCGAGCGCATCACGGCCCTCAACGAAGACTTGTTCGCCAACAAGAAGCTGGGCGCGGTCGAAGAGTTCTGGTGGGAGTCCTCGTTCGACCAGCGTAAGGTCCAAGGCTGGATCGTGACACCGCCCGACTTCGACCCGACCCAAAAGTACCCTCTCGTGCTCGAGATCCACGGCGGCCCGGTCTCGAACTACGGGGATCGATTCTCCGCAGAGATCCAGCTCATGGCCTCGAAGGGGTATGTCGTGCTCTACGCGAATCCGCGAGGCAGCACCAGCTACGGAGAAGCGTTCGCCGACTTGCTGTACCACAACTATCCTGGACAGGATTACGACGATTTGATGTCCGGCGTCGACGCTCTCATCGCGAAGGGCTTCGTCGACGAGCGCAACCTCTTCGTCACCGGCGGGAGCGCGGGTGGCATCATGACGGCTTGGATCGTGGGAAAGACGGATCGATTCCGGGCGGCAGTCGCGGCGAAGCCAGTCATCAACTGGTACTCGAAGGTGCTGGTCGCGGACAACTATTACGGCTATCACAACTATCGCTATCCGGGCTCTCCGTGGGAGAATCCCGAGGCCTATATGAAGTTCTCTCCCATCTCACTCGTGGGCAACGTATCGACCCCGACGATGATGCTCACCGGAGACGCCGACCTGAGGACGCCGCTGTCGGAGTCCGAGCAGTTCTTTCATGCGTTGAAGCTCCGACGGGTGGATACCGCCATCGTCCGGATTCCCGGAGCGTCTCATAACATCGTGCGCAGACCGAGCCAGCTCATTGCCAAGATCGCCAATGTATTGGCATGGTTCGAGAAATATCGCATCGGCGATGCGTCGAGCATGCCGACCACCGCAAGGAGATAGAAATGACCAAATACTCACGCGCTCAGTTTCTGCGGATGACCGGAGCGGCAGCGGCCGGTCTCGGTATCTCCTCTGCCCCCACAAAAGCGCAGGCCCAATCCACCATCGACGCATCCAGACCGGACGTCGTACTCGTGAACGGCAAAGTTCTCACCATGGACGACACGTTGGCGAACGCCGAAGCCTTCGCGATCAAGAACGGCCGTTTCGTCGCGATCGGTAGCAACGACGACATCCGCAACCTCGTGACGAGCGAGACCGAAGTCATCGACGCGGAAG
>JAJCXL010000275.1 GCA_029263435.1 Acidobacteriota bacterium
CCTCTACTGGGTGATCTCGCACTGGCAAGCCCGTACGAAAGGCGCATGTACCGCCGCCGGTATCAGGCGTTCGGGCAGCCCCAGTCAGTCCCACCGAGCTGCGGCGCCGACAGCGCGCTCTCGTATTGCTATTCGAGCCAGCCAACGAGAGAGTACGACGGCATCGGTGACCTGCTTCCCGGGTGGCTCGCGAGACATCTACCTCTCGGCAGGTATCGTTCTTTCCTCGTGACGAGTGACGGCGCCATCCTGTTCGACCGTCGGGGGCGCGATCTCTCATGTGACGACGAAGGCCGGCCGCCGCCATTCGCGGAGTATCTGGATTAAGAATCGAGTACCGGATCTGGCTCGACCTGTGCCGTCAACGCTCGCGAAATCTGACCGGCCTCGGTATCCTCTGCGAAATGACCAGCATCCTCGTCTTCGCCGCAGTGCTTCTGGCCGCAGCGATCGCGCTGGTACGGTCTCAGATCTGGAGGCGCAGGCTTCCGCTCGTCGGAGCGTCGGCTCTAGCGCTGGGAGCTCTCGTTCTCGTCTTTTTCGTCTTCGCGCCAAAGGATTATCTCGTCAAATGGCCTTCGTTAGCGTCCTGGTTGCACCCCTTTCAGCTCGTCTGGTACTCAGCAGCGTTGCTCTTGTTCGGCGCCGGGCTTCTTCTGGGCCGCGCGGGAAAGGCTATTTGATCCAACGGTAGGAGCGTCAGCAAACCGACCCACGGTGAGCGAGAAGAGGCCCCCGCAAAGAAGTCAGTACCGCCGCCTTCGTTCAACTCCGAACCTTCAGTTCATCGTCAAAACAGGTCCCCCGGTAGTCGCCAATTCGTGCGTTTTTCTAGTATTCTGCCATCGAGAATTCGAAGGGGAGAATCATGACCAAGACAGATATCGTACAGCGCGGCTGGGACGCCGTTGCCGCCGGAGACTGGGACAGGCTGGTTGCCGACTACACAGAAGACATGCTCTTCATCATGCCGGGGCAGGCTGACGTGCTCAAAGGCAGGGCAGCTTTCCGATCCGCACTCGACGGGTTCGGAGAGATCGTTCCTCCTGGTTTCGAGGTCACCGGGGTGCGCAATATCGAAGGCACCGACGAGGTGATCTCGATCGCGGGGTGGAAGTCTGACAAGGTGGCGGCCTCCCAATTCGCCATTGTGTTTCGGTTCAAAGGCGATGCCATCTACGAAGAGCGCTGGTTCCTCGACACCGAACAGTGGAAGGGTGCCTTCTAACGCATCGTCGACCAACGCTGCCGCCGACGGTTTCCCGACCACGTTTTGGCGGCCTTCCAGTCGAACGTCGCATTACCGCCATGTCTCGTTGATCGTCTGCTGCTCTCGGGCCGCAGAATCGAAACGGGGCAGGACTCGAGGAGCTAAACATGAAAATCTTTGCCGGTCTCGTCGCACTCTTCTCCCTCATCACTATTACAGGCGCTGTCTACCCACAGGGTGAGCAGGCCCAGCCGTTGCTGCCGGACAAAGAAGCGTTCTTGCTCACGGTGTTCCTCAAGCATGACCAGACCATGAATAACGTTGAGCGCGGGGTGCTTCTGAACGACACTCGCTGGAACGAGTTGTTCCCGCCGGACGGCGTCGAGATCGTCAATCACTACGTCATGATGGGGATTGGCCAGGTGATCGTGATGCGAGTACCGCCGGAGAGGCTGAGGCTGTTGAACCGGGTGATTGAACGCGCGGCGTGGGGCGCTTACCAAACCGAGTTTTACGTGACCTACGATCTAGCCGCGGCACGCGCCGCGCAAGCCGCCGCTCAGTAGCCCTCGGCCGTCAGTTGGCCCGATGATGCTGAGCCCAGTGAGATCTCGCTTGGGTCGATCGGGCATGAGTCGGGGCTCACTAGCATGCTACGGCACGGCCTTGAGCGTCATGCGAACCTCGAAGCCGCCGCCGCGGCGGTTCTCGGCCGTGACGGAGCCGCCGCATGCAGCGACGCAGGCCTTCACGATCGCAAGGCCAAGTCCGCTTCCGCCGCTTTCACGATCGCGGGCGGCAGCCGGCCGGTAGAAGGCGTCGAATAGATAGGGAAGCGCTTCGGAAGGCACACCCGGTCCGTCGTCGCCGATGGTGACGTACACGTCGCCGTTTGTTTCACGTGTTGCGCTCACCCAGACGTTCGCGTCTGCGCCGGCATAGCGAAGCGCATTGCGGAACAAGTTCGAGATTGCACGCTCCAGGAGCCGCGGAACGGCCATCACCTTCAGCTCCGGTTCGACACGGGACTGCAGCCGACTCTCGTCATCCAGCTCGAGCGCGACGACGCGCTTTATCAGTGGCAGGAGCTCCGTGGGTTGTAGTTGCGGCGACGCTTGCACGCTCGTTCGGGAAAAGAACAGGAGCTCGTTCACGAGCGTGCTCATTTCCTGAAGCTGCGTATCCAGCTTCGCGAGGTAGAGCGAGTCCCTGGCGTCGACCTTGGTCTCCAGCAGCGCGATTGCGGCTTGCATCCGTGAAATCGGCGCCGACAGCTCGTGCGCGATATCGCCGAGAAAACGTTTCTGTCCGCTGGCGTAGCTCTCGAGTCGCTCGGCCATGGCGTTGACCGCACGCACGAGTGCCGTGAGCTCATCGGAAGCTCCGTCGTCTCGAAGGCGAGTGTGAAAACCGCCACCGGCGATCGCTTTGGTGGCCGCGGTGACCCGGCCCACTCGCCCGGTAATGTCCGAGATGAGCGGGAGCCAGAACAGCATCGACCCGACGACCGCTATCGCGGCCGCCGCGATCCAGGGCCGGGATCGGAAGAACAGCGGCCCGACACCCGAGCTCGACCTCAGCACGAGGTTGGCCGGAACCCGATCCGGGAGCGGGATCCGGATGGTCACGTAGCGGGTCGATCCGTCCTCGCTCGAGTCAATCCGATACGGTCCGGCCGGCAGCGATCCGGTCGGGGCGGGAAGCGCCCCCGGTGGCGGCGGTGGAGGCGGGCGCATGCCGCGCCGTTCGCGCGCCTCCTCTACGAGTCGCGGCCGGCCCGCGATCGAGAAGCCGTCGGGAGTGAGAAGGGCCAGCTCGACTTCGTAGCTCGCTTCGAGCTCCTCGAGCAGCCGGTCCCATTCCGACTCTTCGGACGCGCTCAGCGCCGCGACGACTTCGGAAGCGAAGGTTTGGAGCCTGGCGTTCGTCACGGCATCGGGGATCGAATCCACGCCCGCACCGGACTGTACCCGGACGAACAGAATGCCGCCAATGACGAGCCCGACCACGTTGATGAAGAACCACGCCAGCAGCTTGACCCGAAGCGACCCGGGAATCCGCATCGTCAATCCCGATCCGGATCGATGAGCATGTAACCCGCCGAACGATAGGTGCGGAGGAACGTCGGCTCCTTCGGATCGTCTCCGAGCTTCTTGCGTAGCGACGAGATGTGCACGTCGATCGAGCGGTCGCTCACCTCGTAGTCCCGATCGCGGATCTCCCTCAGGAGAGCGTCACGGGTCTTGACGCGCCCGCGATCCCGACCCAGGACGTACAGAACGCTGAACTCGACGGGTGTGAGCTCGACCGCCTCTTCTCCCAAGAAGGCCGCTCGGGTCGACGGGCTGATGCGAAGCTCGCCGACGACGACGTCGGGCTCGTAGTCGGACGGCGCCTCGGCCGCCGCGCTCGTCCGTCGAAGCACCGCCCGGAGGCGCGCGAGAAGCTCGCGCATGGATGCAGTTTTGGGGAGATAGTCGTCCGCGCCGACCTCGAGGCCAACGATGACGTCGGTCTCGTCGCCTCGCCCGGTCAACATCAAGACCGGGAGCGAGCTTGTTTTGCGAATCTCTTTGAGCACCTCGAAGCCGTCCATACCGGGCATCATCACATCGAGCACCACGGCGTGCCACGACTCATCAGTGATGCGCTCGAGTGCGCGGTTTCCGCGGTGGACGGCATGGACGTCGAAACCCATCGATGTCAGGTAGTCCGTGACGAGCGAGCAGAACTCGACGTCATCGTCCACGAGCAGGATCCGCGGCGTCGTAGCGGAGCTCATCGCCGACTGCGTTCTATTCCCAACGTAACTCCCCTGATGTCATGACATAGTAGATCACGCTGGCGGACGAAACCGTTCTAGCCCCTCATGTGGCCCGGCGGAGCGCGCCGTAGCCAGCGATCAGCCCGCCGAGGATCAGCGCTGTCCACGCGGTCAGGAGACCGGCACCTCCCCCAGCGCTCGCCTTCTCGATGGGCTGATTCCTCACGCAGAACAAGTGCTCCTGCATGGACTGGCAGGTGCCTCGATAGAGGTCGTGACTGGAGTTCGTGTAGGAACACGCGTTTCCGAGCTGTCTTTGTTCGCAAGCGAGCCAGGGAGCCTCGTTCACATGAGCGTCATGTGCACCAACCGTACCCGCGGCGAGCATGATGAGTAGCGCGACGAATCGAGATAGATGTCCAATCGCGGACGGCATCAAAACGCTCCCCCTTGTTCGCCGCGGAAACAGCCGATGAACATATTCTCCCCGGCGCTCGCAGCGTGGTAGTGGTAGCCGCGCGTCGCGTCGGTATGTCCGCGACATACGTCCAGGTCACCAGGCTCCATGCCGTTGCCATTCAACATGCCGTGGATGGCGTAGCCGTCCATGGCATAGCCGAGCACCGCCGCGTGACCATCGTTCTGGGTGATGATTTCGGTGCAACCGGTTGCCGCGTGGTAGTGGTATCCGGCGTTGGGATTGATGTGCCCTCCGCAGTCGTCGAACGCAGCAATCGTGTAGGCGCCCAGAATCGCGGCGACCGGCGCAGGGGCCGCGAGACTGGTGCCGTTCAACGAGACACCGACATCCCCGCGGATGCCGCTCGGCGAGGATAGTGACACCGGGGTGGTCGGAATCAGAAAAGTCTGGCGGGTGCCGCCACCGTAGTAGTCCAACGAACATTCCACGCAGTGGTTTTGAAACTGAGGGTCGACGTTGGGTCGTGCGGCCGCCTCGCACGCGACCTGCGTGTCGGTGACATTCACGTTGCCGGTCGCCGGGTCGTAGAGAAGCCAGTTCGAATCCCCGTATAGGCTGGCGAGATTGACGATAAAGTCCCCGTCGATGTCGTAGACCTCGCCGCCGCCATCGAACCAGATCCCCCCCTCGTTTGCGCTGGATGAGATCGTCGGAGGGCAAAAGGGTCCGATCTCGCTTCCGGCCGGCGTGCCTGCTATCTCGATTCGGTAGCACGTCGTTGCCGTCCCGCCGGAGAGAGTACAGTCCTCCGTCGTAATCGGGGCCGCCAAGCCCGCTTGAAGGAAGTAGCTCGGATCCAGTCCGGGAGCGTCCGTATCGCCCGAGGATGTCTCGACATCGACTGAAGATGTATCGACGGTCGTGGGAGTCGTGCTGCTGTCGCCGCAGGATCCAAACGCGGCGAGCACACAGAGCAGGGATGTAGCACGGGCGAGTCCCGTGGCGGTCTTGTTCATGGGTAAGCCTCCTGCCCTCAGTGAGAAGGTGTTTCGGTCCGCGCTTCGGCTCGAGGGACGCCGCCCGCCTGCGGGGCTTTCGAGATCCAGGGGTGCTGAAAACCGAGAACCCAACTATCACGAGCGGACGGAGACGGGCGCTGCTGCGCACCGACCTACAGCCGATTCGACCCGCTTCGAACCCCCTGGCTGATCGTCCCTGTTGCCGAAGCTCCCTTCTCGAGAGCTTCGAACACAAGCCTACCCACGAAACGTCAAGGACTGATGAGATCGGACAGGCTTGTTGTAAAGGCGGTGTAAATCCAAGCCTTGCCGCCGACTCTATCGAGCACCGCCAACGCCGGCGCGGAAGACGTTGTCGGGGATCTCATTGCCGATCTCGGTGTTCCGGCGGATGATGGTCGCGAGCGTCTGGCTTTCTACGAGCGCCACGAGCTCGGGCGGGAGGGAGCTCTGGTACCAGAATCGATCGCCCGTGCGCAGTCGCTCGAACTGGTCGACCAGAACCGCGCGCCAGGTCTCGCCGACGAGTCCGCCGCCGACGGCCGGCTCGGCCAGCCCTCCCACCCACGCGTCGATGTCATCGACGGCTTCGTAGGCTTCCTGCAGTCGTGACTGGATCTGGCGGTCACCGTTGATCTCCGCGAAGCTCCGTGCCGGCGCAAGACCGAAGTCGGCGCGCACCCGGTTGTAGCTCGGGATGCCATGATCGCGTCCCCGCTGGATGTTCAGCGCGGCCAGATCGAACCCTCCCGAGCGCGGGCCGCCGAAGAGAAAGTTACGCACCTCGTTCACGACCATCGTATCGACGCTCTCCGCCCGTTGCCGCGCGAGCCCGCGCAATAACGGCGCAATGCCGGCGGTCCGGATCTCGATCGGGGCGAAGAACGCGCGAGCGAGCGCGAGATGGCCCGGTGGGATCTCGTTTCCATCAGCGTCGATTCGAAGGAGTCGAGGAGGCAACATGCTGTGGCCAAACCGGTATGCCGCGGTCGCGAACTCGTTCGAGATCCCCGGGTTCACGCTCGGTTCGTAGCCGTCATACGCAGAGAGCGCGTTCGGCCCGAGCAAAACGGGAAGAAACTCACGGTAGGTGATGGCCTGCATCTCCGCTGCGACGATCATCCGTGCTAGCTCGTAGGACTCGTCACCATTCAGAGTCGGGTCCTCGTCGCGGAATCGAAGCGCCCAGAAGTTGTGCTCGCGCATGAACAGTGTGTGCATTGCGAGGAGACCGACCTGCTCGTTGGCACGGAAGTCTCCGGCGAGAAAGAACGTCGGGTCGTCCCCGGTGGGCGCATTATCGAGACGCCCGGTGTTGAACGGGAGGAGATCGCCCACGCTCGTCGCGAGCCGCCCGCTGCCGTCCAACGCGCGTAGCGCTCGCGCCCGCTCTGCGTCTGAGCCGTAGACGTTCGACGCGTCGATAAACGCGGTGATCGAGTTGACT
This sequence comes from Acidobacteriota bacterium, assembly GCA_029263435.1. Classification (GTDB taxonomy): domain Bacteria; phylum Acidobacteriota; class Vicinamibacteria; order Marinacidobacterales; family SMYC01; genus JAJCXL01. The sequence goes on from JAJCXL010000275.1 coordinate 6,862, forward strand.
TGCTCGCGGACCCCCGCGACCCGCCGATAGTGCGACCGCTCGAAGGAAATGGAGACACCTCCGGTGCCGTCGGGGTCGAAGAAACGATCGCCCGAAGGCACGGAGATGTTCAGCACCTCGGGCGGATCGGTCACGGGCACGAGGTCGATATCGTGATCGAGAAACTGCCCCCACTGCCACACGAAGCTGGTAACTCCATCCGGGCTCGAAACCGAGCGTCGCTGCGCCGAACACAAGTTGCTGATCGCGCGGGCGCTTAATCGTGCGGGAGCGGCCGGGGTGTCGATCCCGTCGCTGTAGTCGGCCAGGGTTCTCCGAAGAAGCGTCGTCCCGGCGCTTCCCCAATCGGGATGCGCTTGATTGTTCTCGCTCCCGTCGATCGTGCGCACCGGTAATGAGCCAAACGATGTGTTCAGCCGTCGAGCGTCAGCGAGGACATCGGACGCCTCGCCCGAGCGTTCGCTCGAGCCACTCGGCAGCACACTCGAATGATCCGAGCGCCTGGGGTTGGTCGCTTGTTGGCCCGCCAAGGAGGCGGCGACGACGAGAAACACGAGACCGAGCAAGAGATACAGCGACAGTCGGACAGAGCTCCAACGTTGGACTTGCATGAGATGGCACCCATTCGTTGCACCCTTGGATCGTCTACACGCGATTGCATGGATCGGGCCAAGGTCCCGGCCGGAATTCAGTGGGATCGTGTCCGCTCCCGAAGTCACTCTCGTCCAACGGCGAGGACAACGTCCCATCACGAGCATCTCTAGCAGGCCGTCAGGATCGCTCGGAGACGTCGGGCTCCCGGCGATCAGACCGCCACTTAATATTTCTTACAAATCTCTTGCAGCGACTTTACAGCGAGGCGGCCCTCCACAACGCTAGCTTGGTAGTGGATAGAGAGAAGAGGAGACTGGAATGAAACTTCAAGACCAGGTCATCTTGATTGCCGCTACGGCCGGCGCGCTTTTCGGTTACGGCCTCTGGGCTCGAGCCGGGCTCGCCGCGCACGAACCGACACCACCCACGCCGATCGCCCCGGTGGTCGCGCCCGTCGAGGACAGCGCGCGCGTACCGGATCTCGATACGGATTCCCTGCGACGACTCCGTCTACTGATTGGCTCGGCCCGTTAGAACGTCCCGGCGCCGGCGGCGGAGGTGGGCACGAGATCTCAAACCTCGCTCCGCGTCACCGTCGCGGCGGCAGCGCGGTGCGGAGCTCTTCGACACTCACACCCAGGGCCTCGGCAACGACATCGAGGTCGGCATTCGGGCCGCCTGCAGCATCCATGGCTTGCATCAGTGCCTCAGCGCTCACACCCAGCTCCGCAGCGGCCTCTTCGAAACCTGGCGGCATTCCGCGCGGGCCCTCACGGCCCGGCCGCGGTGGCTCTCCCCGACCGTCTTGACCGGCCCGCGTCGCACCTACCCCGGCGGTCGCGGTGGTCGAGAAATTGTTCCGGGCAGAAACGCCCACCAGGCACTGGGGAAGGTTCGGGAAGGTCTCGGTCGCATGGTAGTGGTAAATCGCCTCGGGGCCTTCGGCGGTGATCCCGACATGGCCGTTACAGGCATCGAGGCCTTGCGGCTGTGAGCCCTCGGCCTCCCGGCTGCCGAAGATCGCGAAGCCGTCGAACGCGTAGCCAAACTGGGCGGCCGGGTCCTGCGCCACAACGCAGTCGGCGACGACCTCCTCTTGATCGAAGACCGTCTCGATGTCCGTCGAGGTCGAGTGCCAGTGATACCAGCCACCCGGATCGATATGGCCGCCGCAGACATCGAGCGCAGGCATGTGTCCCGTCTGCTGAATCTGAGGCGCATCGGAAAAGACCGGCACCCCGTCGAGCGCCACGCCCACCTTCGCCACGGTGTTGAGCGGGGTGGGCGTTTCGGCCATGACCGGCTCCACCGGAAGAAGCATGGTGATCTCCACACTCTCATCGGGCGAGACGTTGATGCAAGCGTGGTCGTCGTCGGGCGGCGCGGTCGCGATATCCGCGATGTGTACCGTGCCGTCCTCGTCGAAGAACCGGAAGCCGAGACCGTCCAGCATCACCAGGAAGTCGCGGTCGACCCGGTAGAGCCCGTGATGGTCGCCGGTCCATTCCCAGATCCCGCCAACGTCATCCAGCGTCGCAGGGCAGAACGGACCGATCGTAAGTCCCTCGGGCAGATAGCCGACAGTGATCTGGTGGCAGCGTGTCTGCGTCCCGTTCTCGAGGGTGCAGTCGACCACCTCGGAGGCGTCGATGAACGCGCTTTCGGCGAATCGCGTGGGGACGGCAAGGCTCGAAGTGTCACCGAAGCTCAGCCCAGACAAAACGAGCGCTAGACCGGACAGCGGAGGGTTCGGGGTTGGCATGAGAAACTCCTATCGAGATGTCGGGTGAGCGGCGAGCCAGGAGAACTACGAGCTCTTGCCCGTGTCCATCGAGGCGCGGTTTCTGCCGGAGCCGGGGACGGTGCCGCCCAATCCTTGACGGAGTCGGCGGGCCAGATCAAAGAATGTCGCCGATTCTCTGCCAAGCACGGCCCGGATGGAGTCGTCGACTTTCGACCAGGCCCCACCGATCCCGGCAAGTAAGGTTCGTCCATTGTCCGTCAATTCGAGAACGTTCTGGCGACGCGACGCTGGATCGATCGCCCGAGTGATGTAGCCGGCGGCGAGCAGGCGGTCCGTCATCGTGCTCATGCTGGCGGAGGTGACCCCGAACGCCGAGGCGAGGTAAGCCTGAGAGACGGGTCCCGTGCGTTCCATGGCTTCGAGGACCCTCGCCTGACGCGGATGGATCCCGAGTGGCGCCAGCAGTTGGCGCAGCTCCGACTCGATGAGCTCTGCGCTATGAAGAAGTCCGTGGAAATCATGTTGATCGACTAGCATATTAATAGTTAATATACTATATATCTACATCGCAAGACGCACGAAACCATCATTAGTATTCCGAGGGAATTTCAATGCTTATCAAGCCGGCCTCCCATCCATTGCCGCTTCTGCTCGCCGCCGCCCTGATGGCGGCCAGCCCGGTCTACGCGCAGTCGACCGAATCGGACCTCGCCAGAATCGCCGGCTTCTTTGCGACCGCACAGGTCGTGGAAGGCCCCGACCTGGTCGACTGCACCTTGTCCGGCGGCACGGAAACGTCGTGCTTTTCGATCACGGTCCGCCCTGACCCAAGGGACTACACGCCGGGTCCGTGGTGTCCCACCCATATTTCCGATGACGCGGACGCGGGTGGCCTCTGGTTCTTAGACGGAGCGATGGTAGATGTCGATGGCGCGTTCATCACCAACCTCGCGGAGATCTATGGCGATGCGCACTGGCAGCTCTTCGACCCTGACACCGGCGCGGTGCGGTTCACCGGCACGTTGGAAGCTTGCGAGGCCGCCGCGCGTCCCGATGTCGACCCCGCCTATCGGAATCATTGCGTCCAATGCCTGCCGGAATACATGCCTGAAGACGCGACGATCACTTACGTCATCCCGCTAAACGCGGTCCCCGGCCAGCGACCGGAGCGCACGCATCGCGGAGGCTCGGGCATTGCTGCAAACGGGGTGCGCCTGGATGGGCCCGCTCCGGTGGATGCGATCCTCGGAGCCTACACGATCGCGCCGTTCGACGATTGCGGGGGCCATGTGAACCCCCATGTCGGCTATCACTACCACGCCGTGACGGATTGCCTTTCCGTCGCTCCGACAACGCTGACATCCGCCGACAGCGACGTGGTGGCCGCACATGGCGGCCAGATCGGTATCGCGATGGACGGCTACGCGATCTTTGCGCACCTGCTCGCCGATAGTCAGTCCCCGGAAGGGCTCGACGCCTGCCACGGGCATGAAGCCGATGGCCTGGCCTACCACTATCACGCCGGTTCGGCGGGCTCGAACCAGATTCTCGGCTGCCTTACCGCGCAAACCGGTTGTGTCCTCGTTGGAGGGGAGGCGGTCTGCGACGCGAGCCGTCGTCCGCCGCGTCCCTGAGACCGGACCCTCATCAGCGACGACCTCGAGCATTCCAGAGGATCTCAGGTGGCGTTCCGGAAAGCGCGGCGTGCCTCGTCGACTCCATCGTAGTAGAGCTCCACGTTTCTATCTCACCCTTGCCCTTCTTAACGGCCGTGGCGTCGCAGAAAGACGAACGAGGCCGGGATACACGATCTCAACGTGGGCTCGCGGTGAGCGCCGACTCGAGAGCGCTGAGGACACGATCGCGGGTCCACGGCTTGCCATCGCGTGCCGGAGGCAAGCGCGTCTTGGTAGCTGCGGCCGAGACCGCCGCGTTGAAGTCGTCCGGATCCCCGGTGAAACCCAAGGCCGGGCTCAAGGTCTCCAACAACCCAGCGCCGGGACGGCCGACCGCGCGCAGGTCACCATCTTTGTCCAGATTCGGGTCGGCGAAGACGGTCCACAGGTACTCGAACGGGGTCAATCGCGGGATCGTTAATCCATAGTGCCGATTGAGAAGCGCGATCATCGAGTCGGCGATGATCGCGTGGGTCGTGTTGGACGGGTGGACGGCGTCGAGGCTGAAGAGCCCGCCGAGAAGCGTCCGCGTCATCGGGATCCCGAAGAGCTCGATCTCGTTGTCAGCGAGGACTCCGCAGATCGCGTTGATGTCGAGAACGGGCGCTCCGATGTCGGCGGCGCGCGCAGCGATGATGTCGTTGAAGACGGCAATCCGCTGCTCGACGATGGCGGCCTCGCTGGGATCGAGCACGAAATCCGCGTTTTGCAGAATCGAG